>DATFWM010000153.1:0-3018 GCA_035259295.1 Blastocatellia bacterium
CGCAGCTCCCCAGCGAATGGATCGAGCGTCCATCCCGCGCCGGGTGGCACGACGTCTATATGCCCATTGAAATGAAGCGTCGGGTGAAAGCTCACGCCATGAAGGTGACCGATGACGTTGACTCGCGGATGTTCGGACGTGCATTCGGGGCGGCCTGTCGCTTCGATGAAGTTGATCTCGTAGCCGAAGCGTTTCAGTTTGTCGCCGATGAACTGCGCTGCGTCGCGATAGTTTCCTCCAGGTGGGTTGACGGTGGGGATACGAACGAGATCACGCAACCAATCGATCATCTCGTCTGCAAGTTCATCGACGCGGGCGGTAACTTTTTTCTCGGAGGGAGCGAGCATAATGCGCAGGGTTCGTAGTTCAGCGTTTAGGCGGAAGTTTGTATCTGTTAGCTGAAAATCGTCAAAATTACAAACTTCCGCCTGAAGGCCGAACTACGAACATTAAGCTGTGAGACCCGAGCGAATCGTCTTCTCGACCGCGTCGCAGAACATGTCGATTTCCGAGAGAGTCGTATAAACGTTCGGCGTCACCCTTATCCCTTTGAACTCCGCGTGGTTGATCGGCGTGACGATGATTCGATAGCGCTCCCACAAATGACTGACTAACTTGCCGGGTTCGATACCTTCGACGCTGAAGTTCGCCAGACCGCATGATTGCTGAGGATCATACGGCGTCAGGATTCGCACGCCCTTCACCTGTTCGAGACGTCGGGCCCATCGATCTTTCAAGAAACGCAGGCGCGCGGCTTTGCGCTCGATGCCTATGCCTTCCTGAAAGGTAAGCGCTTCGGCGATCGCGTTGTGGTTGGCGGCCGGGTGCGTGCCGATCTCTTCGAACTTGCGAATGTCGTTGTCTTGTTTCTTGTCGGCAGCCATCAGCGGCCACAGCTTTCCGATCTTTGATTTTCTCACGTACAGAAAGCCCGTGCCGTGCGGCGCCAGCAGCCATTTGTGCAAGCTCGTTCCGTAGTAGTCGCAATCGAGGTCCGCGTGTTTGAACGGGAAGTGCGCGAACGCATGCGCGCCGTCGACTATGACTTCGATGCCGCGCTCGCGTCCCATCTGGCAGATTCGCTTGATCGGAAAAATCTGGCCGGTGAGGTTGGTGATGTGGCACACCAGGATGACTTTGGTTCGAGGCGTGACCGCTCGCTCGAATCGCTCGTACAGATCGTCCAAAGAAGGCGGTGGAACCGGGAATGAAATGTACTTTATCTTGATGCCGTCGCGCCGCTCTCGCTGTCTCCACGAGGTCAGCATTCGCCCGTAATCTTGATTGGTTGTGAGAACCTCATCGCCCGGCTTGAGATCCAAACCGAAGATGCATATCTCGAGTGCCTCGCTCGCATTTCGAGTGATCGCCATCTCTTCCGAGTCGCAGCCGAACGCGGCAGCCAATCTTCGCCTGACGCCCTCGATTTCGGGTTCGAGCACTTGCCACATAGTGATCGTCGGCGCTTGGTTGGAGTACTCGAGATAGCGCCGCATCGCGTCCTGGACGACGCGAGGCGAAGGGCTGACGCCGCCGTTGTTCAAGTTGATCAGCGAGCGATCGACGGTGAAGGCTTGCTGGATCTCCCGCCAGTAATCTTCATCAGCGGCGATCTTATCGGGTGACAAGTCGCCAGCAGTACGCGACGCAGCTAGGATTCGCTCAATGCCGCCTTCGCGGAATGAAGCGAGTCCTGCCATCGCAGTGGCACTGCTGATCGATCTGAGGAAGTTTCGCCGTGTGAACATTGCATCACCTCCGGATTGGGATCCTCAAAGCCTGGAAGACCGTCGATTCTATCACAGAAGGGCCGTCACCGAAACAAATCAAGCTCTGCCGGGCGGATTAGCTCGCGGCCCGAAGCCTCGCGAGGTTGGTAGCCAAAGCCTCGAATAATAGCGACTGGAACGCCGGCGCTCTTCTTCATTGCCAACTCCGCTGCCGACGCCAGCTCGTCGGCGATCGCCATCACAGTGACCTTCATTGGCCGCCCGTGAGAATCCTTTTGACCTCGATAATCGATCAGCGGTGCGAGGCCCGAAACTCCAAGCGCGACGTTCACCAGCCCTTCACGCCAGGGGCGACCGAAAGTGTCCGAGACAATCACGGCGAGCTTAACGCCGAAGGATTTTTCAAGTGACGAGCGAATTTGCCGAGCTGACGCGTCTGGATCTTTGGGCAAGAGTGTCACTGTTCCTTCTTCCACATTCGAAGTGTCGATCCCCGCGTTCGCGCAAACGAAACCGTGTTCGGTCTCAGAGATCAAAACGCCCCGCTCCATTCGAACAATTCGCTTCGACTCGCGCAGCACGACTTCGACTACGCGAGGGTCTTTGTCGTAAGCAGCGGCCCACTCGCGGGCGCGAGGCGAAGGCTCGACTGAATCAAGTTTCACGATTCGACCTTCCGCCTTCGAAACAATCTTCTGCGCAACCACGAACACGTCACGCTCGGCTGGTCTTATATCGGCCTTGCGCAAAGCTTCGGCGACGAGCGACGCCACATTGTCGCCTTCTCTTACTTCAGGCATGTCGGTCACGCCGATGATTTGAATCGTTGGAGCGCTCACGGTCTTTGCGTGCTTTGCGATGCTTTGTTGTCTTTACGCGAGGACGGCTCGATCCTGTCGAGGATTCTCATTTCAATGATGGCGTCGGCACTCGCCGTGCCCGGGCCGCACTCCAGCAGCGTGTGCAAGTCCCCTAGCTCGTCAATATCCAGCGCAACTCGAGAGTTATTCATGATCACGCACTCGACTCCGACGCGCGCTGCTTCGGTTTTATGCAACCCAAGCGAGTTCGGGCCGAAGCGCGACGGAAACAAAGTCGGCGGCTTGCGGATGATGGCGTTCGTTCCAGTTCCGTCTCGCGAAGGAACAAGAAGCGCGCCGGGCGAGTTGAGATCAACTGACAGCAGGGCGTCAACATCGTCGGCTCGGACCAGAGGAATGTCGGCGGGAAGTCTCATCACCGTGTCGAATCCGCGCTCGCTGAGTATTCGCGACGCCCAATCGACCGA
>DATFWM010000154.1:0-3883 GCA_035259295.1 Blastocatellia bacterium
CTAATGGTAAAATCGACGCTTTCCTTGGATTTCCGCCGGATCCACAGCGTTTGCGCGCACAGAACATCGGTCACGTCATCGTCAACAGCGCGCAGGATCGCCCGTGGTCGCAGTATTTTTGCTGCATGTTGGCGGGAAATCGCGAATTCGTCCGAAAGAACCCCGTAGCGACCAAACGCATGGTCCGCGCCATGCTTCGGGCGACGGATTTGTGCGTCAGCGACCCGGCCGTTGTCGCGCAGCGTATGGTGGACAGGGGTTTTACGCCTCGACTCGACGATGCGGTTCGGACTCTTGCTGATGTCCCGTACAATCGCTGGCGTGATTACGATCCCGAAGACACAATCCGATTTTACGCACTTCGTCTGCGCGAAGCGGGCATGGTGAAATCAGGCCCTGCAAAACTCGTTGCAGATGGATCTGACTGGCGCTTCCTCAACGAGGTCCGACGTGAGCTCGGAGGCTGATCCGACGTCGTTTCTTGGTCAGCGCCCGCTCGCTGCTGCAACATCGCGCGCGACTCGGTACGTTGCGTCGATGAAGGGAAATCTCATCGGCTTCAAATTGCGTCCCTCGCTGCGCACGAAATTGCTGATGGCCTTCCTCCTCTTCGAGGTGCTCTTGGTCTCGGTCGGGGTAATCGGCCTCCTTGCGTTGCGCGAGGCTGACCAGCGGGCACACCAAGTCGTGGCTCTACAGCACAAGATCGAGGCATACCGGCAGATGCAGCACGATACGCTTCGACAGCTTTATGGCGTATCCACGGCTCTTGAATTTCCGGACGAGACGACATTGGCGATTGCGCTGCGTCAGATCAATCAGTTTGGCTACGATCTTGACCGCGTCTCATTCGTCGCAAAGGACGAGGTTGCACTGCTCAATCAGGTGCGCGAAGAATATGCGCGTTTTATTGCGGTAGTCTCACACATCGTCGATCTTGTGCGCAATGGGCGAACGGCCGAGGCCAAACAGAGCGAACGTTCGGAACTCGGTCCTCTCGCGGACAAGCTGGAGCGGCTGACCAATCAATTGGTCAACCGGGCCGAAGCGGACATGGTTGCCGGCATTGACGTGAGCAAGCAAACCTATTCAAAATCTCAGTTACTTGTCGCAGCCGTCGCGCTCGCAAGCTTGGTGCTTACGCTTGTGTTGGGACACGCGATCTCCCGATCTGTGATCAATCCGGTCGGCGTGATCCACCACGGTCTTAATCGATTGGCGGCCGGCGACTTCAGCCAGCGTATCGAGGTCCCCAATCACGACGAACTTGGGCAGCTTGCAGCGCACGTCAACTCGACCGCCGAAGAGCTACAGCAGCTCTACCGAAGTCTCGAGGAAGCCAGTCGTCACAAGTCGCAGTTCCTTGCAAACATGAGTCACGAATTGCGGACACCGCTCAACGCGATACTCGGCTTTTCGGAGCTCATGCTGGACGGCATATACGGCAAACCCTCGGAGAAAATGCGATCAGCCCTCGAACGCATCCAACGGAACGGCAGACATCTGCTCGGGCTCATCAATGATGTTCTCGATCTCTCCAAGATTGAAGCCGGACAGCTTCAACTTTCTTTGGCCGACTATTCCGTGGAGGAACTCGTCAACGGACTTTATATTTCCGTCGAATCTCTCGCCGCCGAAAAGAATTTGGGTTTGAAAATTGTTGTTCCTCCTGGCCTGCCGCCGGCGCGCGGCGACGAACGCAGGCTCGCTCAGGCTTTGTTTAATCTCGTTGGCAACGCGATCAAGTTCACCGATGCGGGAGAGGTTCGGATCGAGGTGGAGGCGAAGGAAAATTCCTTGAAATTTTCAGTCCAGGACACAGGACCGGGGATCGACGAAGCCGATCAAGCAAAGATTTTCCAGGAATTCCAGCAGGTCGATAATTCGATCACCAAGGCAAAGGGAGGCGCGGGACTGGGCCTCGCCATCGTAAAGCGCATTGTCGAGATGCACGGCGGGCGCATCTGGATAGAATCTCGCCTCGGCCATGGCGCTACGTTTTCGTTTTTGGTTCCAGCCCGGCTCGAGCAACAGGCGATGCAGACATGAGCAAGCGCGTACTGGTGGTTGAGGATCAGGAGGATAATCGGCAGATTCTGCGCGATCTGCTCGCAAACGTAGGTTACGAAATGATCGAGGCGCAGAACGGCGAAGAGGCGCTCATAGCAGCGAAAACTCAGAGACCGGACCTCATCCTGATGGATATACAACTGCCTATTCTTGACGGATACGAGGCGACGCGGCGCATTAAGGCACAGGCGGATCTCCGTCATATACCAATCATCGTCGTTACCTCTTACGCGCTAAGCGGCGACGAAGAAAAGGCGCGCGCGGCAGGCTGCGACGCCTACGTCGCGAAGCCTTACAGCGCACGAAAGCTCCTCGAGACGATCAATCAATACCTGACATAGGTTTTCATAACGCGTCGACGGGGAGTAGAGATGCGCGACCCGCCCCGAATCTTGATCGTAGACGATAACGAAACCAATCGCTGCATCCTTGTCGCACGCCTCCACGCTGAGGGCTATGAGACGAGGGAGGCTGAGGACGGCGAGAAGGCGCTCGCGGTTGCCCGTGACATCGCGCCGGATCTTATCCTGCTTGACGTCATGATGCCGAAAATCGATGGCTTTGAAGTTTGCCGACGATTGAAAGACGACTCCTCTCTGGCGTTTGTTCCAATCATCATGGTTACGGCGCGAGCTGATTCAAAAGACGTCGTCATCGGCCTTAACGCGGGCGCTGACGAATATCTGACAAAGCCGGTCGACCACGCTGCTCTTGTTGCGCGTGTGCGCTCGATGCTCCGAATCAAGGAGTTGCATGATCGAGTTGAAGCCCAGGCAGCCGAACTCGCGTCCTGGAATAGAATGCTTGAGCAACGCGTTGCCGAGCAAGTTGTTCAAATTGAACGCGTCAGCCGCTTGAAGCGCTTCCTTTCGCCCCAAATCGCAGAACTCATCCTTTCCTCGTCGTCAAATGACGCCTTGGCGAGCCATCGTAGCCAGGTGACGATCGCGTTCTGCGACCTGCGAGGATTTACTGCTTTTTCGGAAATCGCCGAGCCCGAGGAGGTGATGACCGTGATGCGAGAGTATCACGCAACCCTTGGCTCTGTTGTGCATGAGTTCGAGGGCACCCTGGAGAGATTCGTGGGCGACGGGATCATGGTCATTTTCGGAGATCCGATTCCTTGCCCCGATCCGTGTGCGAGAGCTGTCCAGATGGCGGTCGCGATGCGAGGCCGTCTGTTGGAATTATCCAGTAAGTGGCGCCGGGAAAGCCACGAACTTGGTTTTGGAATCGGCATCGCATACGGATATGCAACGCTCGGCGCGATCGGTTTCGAGGGCCGATCTGAATACAGCGCAATGGGGACCGTGGTCAATCTCGCTGCCCGCCTTTGCGCGGAGGCGCGCGACGGGCAGATTTTGGTCGATAGCAAAGTGCGCGCGGCGATTCAGGACAGGGCGACGGCTGAGCACGTGGGTGAACTGACACTCAAGGGTTTGCGTCGTCCCGTAGCGGCCTACAACGTAGTTGAGATGACTTGAGGCAGAGTTGATCTCTAAAGACAGGTAATTGCTCGACGACCACGATCGAGCCTGCGTTCAACTTGAATGACGCTCGCTTGTGTCATTCCTTCGCCTTCAGTCGTGCTTCATTCTCGGCAATGAACGCACGAATCTCGTCGGACATGTTCAGTAGTTTCAACCATTGCTCTTTGTATAAGGTCACTGGAAAGCGTCCCATTCCATAGACCGAGACGGCACCCTTTTCGCTCACCTTCATGCGGAGGCCGTCAGAAGTTCCCTTCTTTAGAGCGGCGTTCTCGCTGCGAAGACGTTCGAGCTCAGCTTTCATATCGTCGTCGGACATTGCT
>DATFWM010000155.1:0-4979 GCA_035259295.1 Blastocatellia bacterium
CTGCGAGGATCTCAAGAAGAAAAAAGAGCGCGGCGAGAACTCGACCCCTTCTGAGTTGAAGCAGAAAATGATTTACGGAGTAACCACGGGCTTCGGCGCGTTGAAGAATAACTTCATAACTGATTCGCAAACTGCATTGAGACTGCAAGAGAACCTGATCCCGAGTCACGCGTGCGGCGTGGGCCCCGAGTTCGATGAACAAACAACTCGGGCAATAATGTTGTTGCGCGCAAATACCCTCGCCTCGGGATATTGCGCCGTGACTGTCGGGATAACGCAACAGTTGGTCGAGATGCTCAACAGGAAGGTCTACCCCTGCATACCTGAACAAGGATCGGTTGGCGCAAGCGGAGACATCGCGCCATTGGCTCACCTGGCTCTCGGGTTGATCGGAAAGGGGAAGATAAAATACCGCGGCGAGCGATTCGCCAACCTCGCCGAGCTTAAGAATCTGGGAGCGCAGGCGGCTCGCCTGCCGGTTCGCGAATCTGACGCATCTCCGACTCTGGCAGGCGAGCCGACTGCGCTCACAGGGTTGGACAGAATCCAAGCAGAGATCGAGTTGAGTTATAAAGACGGCCTCGCCCTGTTGAACGGGATTTCAGTGATGACGGCAGTCGGCGTACTCGCCTTTGCGGATTCAATAAATCTGGTCGAATGGGCCGACGCGATTGCGGCAGTAACCCTTGAAAGCATTCTCGGGTCTTCACGGGCCTTCGACGAGATTGTATTCACCGTGTACGGGCGAAGAAGTGGAAGCAAGAAACTCGGGCGGGCCGGAGCGAGGACCTCGGCCGCGAGAATTCGCGAGATGATCAGAGGCAGTGAGTTGATTAATCGAAGTGACGCGATCCACGACGCCTACTCCGTCAGATGTGTTCCGCAGGTTCACGGCGCCGTGCGAGATGCCTTGGATTATGTGAGGACTACGCTTGAAGATCAGATAAACACAGTCGATGACGATCCAATAATGTTCAGCAAAGAAGAAATCGATCGGCATCCTCCGCTCGATTCCATCCAGCCCCCCAAAGACGCGAACCGAGAAGTCACTCGCGCTGAGGATTGGAGAGCGCGAGCGCATTTTGAGCAGGGCAACTTCCACGGCGAATCGGTGGCTTTTGCGATGGACATATTGGCGATTGCGGCTTCGGAGCTGGGGAGCATCTCCGAGCGGCGAATTCAGATGCTCTTGGACGCGAACCACAATCGCGGCTTGCCTCCTTGTCTGGTCAGCAATTATCCCGATCCTGTCAATTCAGGTTACCTGATCGCGCAATACACGGCAGCGGCGTTAGCGTCAGAGAACAAGGTGCTGTGTCACCCGGCGAGCGTCGATTCGATTCCCACCTCGGCCAACACCGAAGACCACGTGAGCATGGGGACAATCGCCGCGCGCAAGGCTCGCAAGGTTGTCGAGAACGTTAAGAACATCCTCGCTATCGAGCTGCTGTGTTCAACCGAAGCTCTTTCATATCGCATAGATCCTGAGAAGCGTTGGCAAAAGAAGAATGAAGCAGGCGAGGTCGAAAGCTTACCCAAGATAAAAGGGCGATGCGGTGAAAGGACTGGCAAGCTTTACCAGAAACTCAGAGGCAAAGACGGCATTCCGCTTCTAAATGGTCAAGACGCGGTTCTCTATGAGCTGGCAGAGCGTGCCAAAGAATTCTTGAGCGACCCACCTTCCGAACTCATCGGCGAATGAGATGCTGTGGCATGCATCACCTTAACTTCGGAGTTTATCATCATGCGGCACTTTGTTTACATAGCAGAAGCTAGATTACTTCGATCGACTCGTAAGACGCCAAAGCAACCAGCAAGCGGTAAAGACTTGAAATCGCTCGCTACATCTGTCCGTCCTCTTTCGATAGCCGCTTGTCTGGCATTCTTGCTAACTTACGCGTTAGCTCAAGGAGACTCAATCTGTTTTCTAACAGTCTTGAAACGTGCAGACAGCGGGTTCTCACAAGCGCAGAACTTAGTGATTAACGACCCCGCAGAATGGCAAAGCGTTTGGGAAAAGGTCTTCGCGAACACAAACCCGAAGCCGCCACTGCCTGAAATAGACTTTACTCGTAGAACGATAATTGCCGTTTTCCAGGGACCTCAACCTACCACCGGCTACGCGATCTCAATCGAAGGGCTCGTGGAAACTGAAGCTTTGCTCGAGGTGACAGCAAAGGCATTCTCGGCTGAACGATGCGTCGTTTCACCCAAAGTCACGAGCCCATTGCATATAGTCGAGATCGAGAAAACGAACAAGGTGATCAACTTCAACGTTAAGCGGAAAATCCTTTGCCGACAGTCAGCGCGGTGAGGTTTCATCGGTGATTGCCGATCTACCTCATGAATTGGGTTTCGCGGCGTAAGCCTTTTTAACATACTGCTGGGCCAGCTTGTGCGAGTCGAATACGTTCTCACGTTTGAGCACAGCCTGATACTCGGCCATCGCTTCGTCGCGTCTTCCAAGCGCGTCCAACGCCTCGCCTGCATGAAGATGAGCCAGTGAAACCAGGCTCGCGTCGGATCTCGGCCAGCGTTCTACTTCTTTAAACCGCGCGACGGCGCTCTCGTAGTCGTGCTTACTCTGAAGCGCCTGGCCCCATTGATAGTTGACAAAATCAATCGCCTCGCCGGCAACCCGATTGTCCTTCAGCAGTTCAGCAAAGACGCGAGCGCCCTCGTCTGTCCGGTTCATTCTGTAAAGCATCGAGCCACGCTCAACTCCAAACAGATAATTGCGCGGATACTTTTTTGACAAATAGCTGATTATCTCGAGAGCGCGCTCGGGTTGATTCTCCCGGTTGTAGACGCCAAGCAGCAGAACCCGCGCGTCATCTGCGGCGTACATTCCGCGCGCGGTCACGAGCTCGAGATGCTCGATGCCCTTGGTCTTCGATCCTTTCAGTCCCGCAAACCGCGCTAGCAGTCGCCAGCCAAAAGGCAGGCTGTCGATCACGTATTCGTAAAGACCTATGCTGAGGTACGCGTCCACATAATTTGGGTCGAGCTTGACGACTTGCCGCTGAATTTGAATTGCCTCGTTCGCGTCGCCGATCGCGCGAGTGAAGCTGCGTTTGGCGGAGCTGCCATAGGCGGCCCTGATCCCCAAGGCCGCCGCTTGATAATAGAGCGCCTCGACGTCTTTTGAGTTTTTTAACAACCGCGCTTTGGTAGCCGCGAGCGCCTGTCGGATCAGATCGTTAAACTCGCGGTCGAGCTTAGAATCGATCTTGTCCTCGGCTGCCGTCTGCACATAGAAGGATTCGCCGGCGTAAAGCGAAGTGCTCAAACGCCTCACGCGGTACAAGAATTCTAGCCAGATGTTGTTGGCGAGATAGACGTAGCCGGCGGGATGTTCAGGCGCGAGCTTCGTCATTTGCGCAAACCGCTCGCGCGCAATTTTGTATTCGAGATTGTACAGCGCATCGAAGCCTTCGATCCTTAGTTGATCGAAATCAGAAGGCTTCGTCGGGCTGTCGGTGCCTTGCGCTGTTGCCGCCCGCGAGGCTGCGATTGAATGCGAGATCAATAGTGATGTTATTAAGATTCTAGTTAAGACAATCATTTATTCCTCCCATTAAATCTGTGTCAAAGCTCAGCAACAACTCCGGCAGGAGTTGAATGTTTGTAGAATCCGCGGTGAGACTCTTCCAACTCTGTGGGAGTTGAATGTTTGCAGCCCCAAGAGAGACGACCAGTTTGCGGCTCCTTTACGCCGACATTTCACTCCTACCGAGTGAGAGTAGATCGGGCGGTTCTTCTACAAAACAATTTCACTCCTGTGGAGTGCCGTACAGACTGAAGTCTGTGCTACTACGGGACTATGAGCGAAAGCGCGTCGGACACGATGTCAAAAGTCATCGGCAGCGGGCCGATCAATTCACCGTCCGCTTCCACCCAGGGCTCGTGAGCCGAGTTGGCTTTGACGTGTTTGGCCTTGACCAGCGAAGCTCCACAGGTTTGCGGCTTCCCGCGAATGCACGCGCCAACTGCTCGCAAATAAGCGAAGTTGTTCGCCAGGGGCGGCAATATGAAAACTTCAAACCACGGCTCTTCGAGTTTCGCGTCCGGAGTTAACACCAGCCCTCCGCCGTATCCCTTGCCGTTGCCGATCAGCGTAAACGCGCTCTCGTAGCGACGCCCATCAGCGTCGATCGTGAACGGCTCGGCTTGCCAGGTGAACAGATGTTTGATTCCTTCAACCCAGTAAGCAAACTCACCTGTTCGACGTTTGAGTTTCAAGTTGACCTTGCGCGCGACCGAAGCATCTAAGCCGATCCCGGCCATCATTATGAAATAGCGAGATCGGGCGAGGGGGTGACGGGGCGAGGGGGCGAGCGTCGCCCCGTCTCCCACTCGCCCCGTCTCTCCCTCGCTCTTCGCAAGGCCAAGCGCGATGCGACGGGTCTTGCCGGCAGCGATCATCTCGGCAAGCTTGGCGATGTCGGATGAAACACCCAGATCGGTTGCGACCACATTCGCGGTGCCGCCGGGCCACACCGCCAGCGACGCCTGACTGCCCGCCATCCCTTGGAGAACTTCGTTCAGCGTGCCGTCTCCGCCATAGCTGATGATGATGTCTGCGCCGGCGGCAGTAGCCTCGCGCGCCAGCCGCGTTGCGTCATCCGGGCCGGCGGTCGGGCGCGCGTCAACCTCCAGTCCACGCTCTTCGAGAAGACGAGACATCTTCTGAACGTTTTCTGCGCGGCGAGCCGCCCGACCTGACATCGGATTGTAAATTATTGTTGCTCGTCTTCGAATCATTGCGCGCCAGTTTAGCGAGTGCAATTAAGATGCCGCTCAACAATCAGTATTCTAGCTGTTTTTTTGACCGAGCGAGGGAGGGTCGCCGCAGGATTCCTCTGACGATTGGCGGAAAGCGTTCTCGCAGGCGAGGATCTATCTTGACTGCTCGGCCCTGAAAACCAGGAACAGCGGCAGGCGCATCGCCTCGTTGTAGCGAGCCGCATTCTTCTCGG
>DATFWM010000156.1:0-4752 GCA_035259295.1 Blastocatellia bacterium
TATCGACCATCTTCTGGCCTACGGGGTTCCATTGCTTATTCGCGCTTGCTAGACCCGCATCCGAAAAACTCTCGACACCTATCAACGCAGCGCGAATGCGCATCTTGTCGTGCATCGCCGAGAGATATTCCTCGTCGGTGACGACTTCGCTGGTCATCTGGGTCATTGAAAATAGATCCTCGGGGACTCGACGGTCATACTCATCGAAGAAGCGAAGTCGCTCCTCCCGGACTCGCTCGAGGTCCGTCCTCTTCTGGGTGCTTGGCTCGCGGGCGATGCGACCGAGCGTCGCCGGGTTGAAATTGTCATCGGCGAACGCGATGTGGCGAAAACCCATTTCGTACAGCTCGTTCGCCTCCTCGATTATCTTTTCGGAGAGACGCTGGCGCGGCTGCCGCCCATCGGTCACCCAGACCGAACAGAAGCTACAATTCTCAGGACAGCCGGCTACCGTTTGGACCGTCGCGAACATGTACTTTGTTGGGTCAAGCAGGTTCCAGCGGGCCTTCATCAGGCCTTCGCCGGGCACGCGTCCGCCGGAGTAGCGTCGCCGCAGCTTTCCTTCAACAGCATCCCTCGTTGCCTGAGACCAGACCAAGTCGCCGTTGCCAGTTACGACAGCGTCCGCCCCCATTTCCAGAGGCTCATCAGGAAAAATCGTCGCGTGAACTCCGCCCACGATTACGGTTGCTCCCCTCGATTTCGCCTCTCTCACCACCCGATAACCCGGAAGGCAGTTGCCGCTGCTGATACCAATGCCAATAATGTCACCCGGTCGAAGTATCTCGGGGTTAAATCTCTCGATTGCTTCGTCAACCACAATTGGATCGCCAACCAGATCTACTGGCGTTGCTTGCGCAATGACAAACAGCCACCTTGGCGCGAAAAAGCTGAAACCCACGTTCCAGTTAGAAGGATTGACTAATATGACTCTTGGCATCGGTATCGCTAGGCTACCCGCTCGTCACTGGTATCGGCGACGCGAGTCAGCGGTTTGTGCCGGGCGAAACACGTTTAGTGATTTCGGTCCGCACTTCGCTCGGTGCCGGCAGAAGGGATTCGAACCACAAAGCTCGCCTGTAACCGCAGCGGGCTGAGTTGGTATTGCTTTGTGCGCTTGTAGTCTGCATCGCATGGAGCCTACCCGACCTCCGCGGTGGGGATTATACCACCGTAAAGCACGCGACCTGCAATCTAGCAAGCAATGAGCGCGGCACACCAAGCTCTGAAACCAGCTTGCTCTCGTTAACCAAGATGACTTTCTTGCCGAAGCAAGGGCGACTAACTTTTCACGGGTGAGAGCACCCCCCCACCCTTGATCATGTTGAACCTTGGATCGACCTCGTCCGCGCCATCGAGCGTCATGTCGATAGCGGGCGCCTCATTGAAGTTTATGAGCGGGATCGCCAGATCTCTCGCCATCCGCTCAGTTGCAAGCGACGTTGCGATGCCTTGGATGGAAAGCCCTTCGCGAACAAGCCTTGCGAGTCCCTCAATAGCAAACTTCGCGGTCGAGCCGGTGCCCAATTCGACCACCTGGCCGTCGCTCACAAATTCCAGGGCGCGGTCGGCTGCTCGTCGCTTTGCTTCGTCTTGCGCGTTCATAGTTTTGATTCATTGATAACCGGGGAGCGACGCAACATTACCACCTGCAAAGCCGCGGTTCAACTTGCGCATTGAGTCACTCGCACAAGAGGAACTAGAATTAAATCATCTTATGAGCGAAAAACATCTGAAGCGAATCCGCCGTATCTGCGCCGCTCTGCCTGAGATGACAGAAAGACTCTCGCACGGCGAGCCGACCTTTTTCGTGCGAAGGAAGGTCTTCGCAATGTGTTCCTTCAACCATCACAGCGACGGACACGTCGCGCTTCTGACGCCCGCGCCGCCCGGTGTTCAAGCGATGTTGATCGAGGCGTCGCCGGAGAAATACTATAAGCCGCCTTACGTCGGTGGAGCCGGATGGATCGGCATCGAGCTCGCGCGCGTCAGCGATGAAGAGCTGTCATTTCACATTCGTGAAGCCTGGCGATTGGTCGCGCCGAAGCGATTGCTGGCGCTAATTGAGGCAAACCACGAGTAAACTTACAATGGCCAACCCTACGCGGTTATCAACATCGCTTCCATCGCAAGCTGCCTGTTTACGTTCCGCGGCAGCGCTTGGAGGATTTCCTCGATTCCGTCTACCCACGCCGTTATATGATCAATCGTGATCTTTTCAGCCACGCGCCCGAGACGCTCGGCAACATCCACGTTCGCCAACGCTTCTTGCGACCCATTCAACTTCAGATGAAAAAGATCTTCAAGCAACGTCATAAAGGTGTCGAGGTGATTTTCGAACTGTTCTCTCTCGAGCCTTCGGCCGAGGTATTCACTCACGCCGAGGAGCTTTGAAACGTCGCGTGTTGTCGCGAGCGCCTCAACAAGCTCCAACATCGTATCGCGCATCTCCCGATACTCGTCGAGATCTATTTCAAGAGCATGGCCAATGCTTCCACGCGCCAGTCGCGCGCGCAACCCAATATCATTCGTCGCCTTAGTATCTTTTTTCTTCAATTGCGCTTCGATCTCCGCAGCGCTGAGCGGCGCGAAGCTCAGCATCAAACATCGCGAGAGAATCGTTTCCGGCAACCCGTAAGGCTTCGATGTGACCAGCACGATCAGAGTTGATTCCGGCGGCTCCTCGAGCGTCTTGAGTATTGAGTTGGCGGAGGAAGCATTCATCCGGTCTGCTTCGTCAATGATGTAGACGCGATGTCGGCCTTCATAGGGCTTGAACTGCGCGTCGCGTGACATCTTGCGCATTTGCTCGACCTTGATGAATTGCCCGTCGTTTGTGATCGTCTCCACATCGGCATGCTCGCCAAGCGCAATCTTTCTGCACGGTATACACTCGCCACAAGCGTCGCCCAGTTTCACGTTCTGGCAGTTGAGCGCTTGCGCCAGAGCGAGCGCAAATCGATGCTTGCCGACGCCACGCGGCCCGGACATCAACAGCGATTGGCCGACTCGCCTTTCTGCAACGGCGCGCTGCAGCAGTTGTTTTATCCGTTCGTTTCCGATTAGACAGCAAAATCCCATGTCAGGTTTCAGGTTACCTGTTCCGAGGTGGAGGGTAAAGCTCCTCGGGATGCGCGAAAAGTGAGGCGCTGCTTGCTCTAACCGCATGCTGGTCGGTAATGTGTTGACGGTAACCCTAGTTTTTATGCTGAAGGATTTTCTAAAAGCGAGGCTCGAAAAATGGAAGCGGCTCGAAGAGCTTACCGCTCACGCTTCGCGGCGGCGCTTAACGAGTCTGTCGGGCGAAGAAGTTCAAGAGTTCGGACGGCTTTATCGGCGCACGGCGGCTGATCTTGCGATCGCGCGTGAAGAGGTGCGCGACCAACGGCTGGTGAATTATCTGAATCACCTGGTCGGTCGCGCGCACGGCGTCATCTATCGCAGCGAGTCTTCAGGCTTCGCCGTGTTCATCACGTTCTTTCGTTACGAGTTTCCTGCGGTATTCAGAAAAACCTTTCGGTACACCTTGACTGCGTTCCTCGTTTTCGTGGCTGCCGCTGCGTTCGCCGCCGCCGCGTCTCTCCTCGACGAAGGTTTCGCCGATCGAGTCGCGCCAAGGCTCCGGCAGGACATTGCCGATCATCACAACTGGACCGAATCGGTGAATCGAGCGAACCCGCTCGCGTCCACTTCGATTCAGACCAATAATATTCAGGTCACGTTCTTCGCATTTGGAGGAGGAGTGCTCGCCGGGATCGGAACGCTCTTGGTGTTGGCGCAGAATGGGTTGCTGCTTGGGATGGTTTTGAGTCTGTGCTTTCGTTATCGCTTCTGGGAAATCCCGATCTTCGTCTCGGCGCACGGTGTGATCGAGCTTACTGCAATCTTCATCGCCGGCGGAGCAGGATTGTTGATCGGCAAAGCGTTGGTTATGCCCGGCGATAAGCGTCGGGTGGACGCACTGGTGACCAACGGCCTGCTTGCGATCAAGCTGATACTCGGGACCATCCCGATGCTGTTGATCGCGGGATTGATCGAAGGCTTCATCTCACCCGCGCACATCGCGCCCGCCTACAAGTTTTCGATCTCCGCGATGAGCGCGTTGGTGATGGCCATGTATTTTCTGAAGCCCGACCGCCGGACGTAGCACAGACTTCAGTCTGTAGGTTTTCCGCTGCGACAGACTGAAGTCTGTGCTACAACAACCCGCGTTCTTTTACTTCAAGATACTTATTGACCAGCTCCAGCGAAAGCCTTCCGGCCGGAACATCCAACGCCAGCCCACCGGCGTGGCGAATGCGAGTTAATGCCTCTTCACGCTGGCGAAGAATCTCTTCGGCGACTGCTTGGCGGTACACGTCCGCAGGCTGCGCCGGCTCGGTCCGCACCAACTCTCGAAGATCGGTGTCGCCGATCGTGATGATCAAAGGCAGATGACGCGGCACAAGCTGCGACGTGTGAGCCAGCAACTCAGCCGACGCTTCGCGATCCACAAGATCGGTGAGGATCACCACCAGCGAACGGCGCTGACAATTCGCGCTAAAAAAATTGAACGCACGCTTGTAGCTTGGCTCGATCATCTGTGGCTCCAGGCTGTAGAGAGCTTCCATCAATCGATTGATCTGATCGTGCCCGCGCCGGGGCGGCAGGTAGCTCACCACTCGACGCGAGAAGGCGACCAGTCCCACATTGTCGCCTCCCGACGCCGCAACGTAACCGATCGACAGCGTCGCGTTCACAGCGTGATCGAGT
>DATFWM010000157.1:0-3447 GCA_035259295.1 Blastocatellia bacterium
TAGAAACCTCGTCTTTGATCCGGCGCGTGCTCGGCAACGTAAACCGCGGCGCCACCACACTCCCCTCCAATCGCCAAACCCTGAAGGATTCTCAAAGCTATCAGCAGGGCGGGGGCAAGCCATCCGACTGTGTCGTATGTAGGCAAGAGCCCGATCCCGGCGGTCGACACTCCCATTAGAACCAGCGTCACGAGGAAGGCGTATTTGCGCCCGATCAGATCGCCTAGCCGGCCGAACACTAACGCGCCGAAGGGGCGAACAACCAGCCCGATTGCGAAGGTCGCAAGATACGCAAGGTAGGCTATCGTGGTGTTTCCGGGCGGGTAGAACTTTACTGCCAGAAATACGGCGAGAGTGCCAATCACGAAGAAGTCGTACCACTCAATCATCGTCCCGACTGACGCCGCCAGGATCACCCGCCACATTCTGCGTTCGGTGACATCGTCTTGTGCGCTGCTAGTGTTTATCGCTAAGGCCATGTTTGCTTCCGGATCAAAATCTCTGGAGATCGTCGAAGTCGCTGCTCGCGCCGAGAAGTTCGCGCTCCGCGCTTTTCACGGCGAGGATTCGCGCCATTCACATCGCAGCGAGCGGCGTGTTAAGCGGTCTTCAAAACTAAGTGAGGATCACTTCGATGATTGAAACTCGGAGTATCAACCTGAAGGCGCGTCATTCTTCACAACTTCCCACGCCCGTATTCAACCCAAATCGACGAGCGATGTCACCGTGAGTTCACTCAGTCTGTTGTTTTGAGGGCGGGAGTCAGACGAGGCGATTGCGGAGAGCCTTGGCCACCGCTTCGCTCTTGGAGTGGACTTGCAGCTTTTCGTAGATTTTCTGCAGGTGAAAGTTGATCGTGCTTGGTGTGACTTTCAGCTCGGCAGCGGCCGTCTTGTAGTTGTGGCCTTCGACCAGCAGTTTGAGTATGCGGATCTCGTGCGGCGTCAGATCGTAGTCCGCGCGCTCGGGCGGACGAATCTCGCGAAACAATCGAATCACCCGGCACGCCACCTCGGGCGACATCGGAGCGCCGCCCGATACAGCTTCTCTCAAGCTTTCGAGCAGCCGCGCCGGTTGCGTCTTCTTTAACAGGTAGCCCGATGCGCCCGCGCAGAGGGCGTCAAATATTCGTTCGTCATCCTCGTAAACCGTTTGCATCAGCAGTACGAGGTGCGGGTATCGCTCCTTCAGCACTCGCACGCCTTCCACTCCGCTCATCCCCGGCAGACCGATATCCACAAGGACTCCATCGGGCAAATCAGAACCGATCTTATCGAGCGCTTCTTCCATCGAACGGTAGCTGCCAGTGCAACGGAAACCGTCCGCGCCGCCGACCAGCGCACCAAGATAATCCCGAAACTCGCGATGGTCTTCGATGATTGCCACTTTGATCATGTTCAGATGATCGCCGGAAAGCTGCGAGGCATTATCGTTTTCACAAGCCATAGGTAGAGCAAGATGGGAGAGTGAGCGCTCAGGTTACGCTGCCAGGACCATCGAGTCACTATCAATTCTCTCAGTATTGCTACTTCAGAACCGTGTTGAGTATCAGCGTGGTGCCGATCCCAGGACTGGAAATGACCGTAAGCTTACCCCCGAGCTTCTCGGCGCGCTTGCGCATGGTGAACATTCCCTCGCCGCCGCCCATTTTGCTCGCGTCAAATCCCTTGCCGTTGTCGCTGAGCTTCAGCACTATCATTCGCCGGTCAATCTGAAGAGTAATCTCCACTTCGGTGCAACACGAGTGGCGGGCGATGTTGTTCGCGCCCTCCTTGAAAATCAGAAACACTTCCCGTCGAACTTCGGCGGCGATCCTGGTGTCGCGCGCAGAGTCCGGCTCATCGAAGTGAAACCGGATTCCGCGCGCGGAGAAAACTTCGCTTGCGAAGCGACGCATCCGCTGCGTCAGATCGCTCAAATGGTCCCTGTTTGGATTGACCGCCCAGACGATGTCACTCATCGCATCCACGGACCGCCTCGACACCGCGGCGATCACCGAAAGTCGATCTCTGATCTGCGGGTCACTCGATCTGTCCTGCTGTCGCAGCACATCGCTGAGTCCGGCGATCAGCGAAAGGTTCGCGCCGATGTCATCGTGCAGGTCCGACGCGATCCGCGTACGCATACGCTCAAGCTCTACGAGATGCGCGACACGATAGCGATAGAGCAGGTAAAGCAAGAATGTTATCCCGGCGGCGACCAGCGAAATAAACCACCAACGCGCCCAGATCGGCGGGAGAATTCTGAACACCACCGTGGCCGGATTGTAGCTGATCACACCGTCCGAGTTCACCGCCCGCACGAGAAACTTATATGGGCCTGGCGCCAGCCTCGCATAGTTGACCGTGCGCTGTTCGGTCGGCGCACTCCAATTCGGATCGGCGCCCTCAAGCTTGTACTGATAACGCAACAGCTCGCCGGCGGCATAACTCAGGCCGACAAAATCAATCTGTATTTGATTCTGATCTCTCGCAAGATCGGGAAGAACAATCTCGCTCTCTCCAAAAGGCGAAACAAATCTGGCTGTCCCCGCGACCTGCAGCCCACTGACAAGGATCGGCGGCGGCACGCTATGGTAGTCAGCCCCGCCGGTGATCAGTCTCGATAAGCCGGCCGTCGTACCAAACCAAAGCTCACCATTGCGGTCGCGAAACGACGCCTTCAGCGAACCGGGAGCGAGTCCGTCGGCGGACGTGAAATGACGAAAGTGGCCGGTCTCGGGATCGAGGCGGTCCAGTCCGCGACCCGTACCCATGTAAATGTGTCCTTGAAGGTCTTCTACAATCAGAGTGTCAGGAGAACCATCCGTGCTATTGCTTGAGAGTCCCTCGGCCGTCGTGTATCCGATGAACGACGGATGCGTCGACTCCGAATTGTCCACGCGAATCAGTCCGCCCCGGGCCGAAGCCAGCCAAAGTCTGCCGGCGTGATCGACGTAGATGCTGGTGATGGCGCCCGGCGGCAGTCCTTCGCTTGCGCCGAATAGAGTCATGGTCCCATCGATATAGCGAACGAGCTCTCCGTTGAACCCGATCCAGACGTTACCGCCGCGGTCTTCACCAAACGACCTTGGCAGCCGGTCCAACGACGCGAAACCGGGCGAACGAGACAAGTCTCGAAAACTCGCGCTTGCCCGATTCCACAGCAATAGAGGTTTGTCGGACATCACTGCGACCCAAACATTGCCGAGCGAGTCTTCAAAGAGCCTGAACGGAGGATTGAGACCCAACCCATCCTTACTTGTGTAAACGGCAAGCGGCCGCGCGCTCCTTAACTGATCGAGACTTTCGCGTGGCGGAAAGCGATACAGTCCCTGCCTGGTGCCTACCCACCACTCGCCGCTTCGTGTTTGTAGCGTAACGCCTTCTGAAACCCAACCCAGATCCTTGACGAGGTTTGGCATGAACCAGGTAAAAGCCTGTCCGTCAAATCGCCCCAACCGCGTGT
>DATFWM010000158.1:0-6635 GCA_035259295.1 Blastocatellia bacterium
TCGCCGCGGAAGTCGGCTCGTCGGTCGAATTCGACGCTCTGCTTCGAGCTGACGGCGGCCAGATTGAGCTGGGCAACGGTCGCGTCAACGCCACTGTCGTCGAACACGGGCGAGGACCGAAAACAATCGTCTTCAAGAAGAAACGCCGCAAGCAATACAAGAAGACGCACGGCCATCGACAAAACTTCACCGCCGTGCGCATCGACTCGCTAGGCTCTGACAGCGACTGATACGAACCGGAGGTCTTTGTCTGACATTTGACCTCTGACTTCTGACCTCTGGTCTTCCAAGGGGATTTATGGCACACAAAAAGGGAGTAGGCAGTTCTCGTAACGGACGCGACTCGAACGCCCAGCGATTGGGCGTTAAACGTTTCGGCGGGCAAGCAGTGCTTGGCGGAGAAATCCTGGTCCGTCAACGTGGCACCAAGTTCAAGCCAGGCTCGGGCGTTGGGCGCGGGTCGGATGACACGCTGTTCGCGCTTGTCTCGGGCGTGGTCAAGTTCGAAGAGAAGGGACGCCGAGGAAAATTCATAAGCGTGTATCCGCAAGATTAGTCATTTGTCATTGGTCATTCGTCGTTGGTCAATGGCCAATGACAAGTGACCAATGACAAATGACAGACTATGCAGTTTCTAGACCGAGCCAAAATTCTGGTTAAGGGCGGCGACGGGGGCAACGGAGTGACCGCTTTTCGCCGCGAGAAATATGTGCCGCGAGGAGGGCCGTCGGGCGGAGACGGCGGACGAGGCGGCTCGGTCTACATGGAAGCAACCGATCAACTGAACACGCTCCTGCAGTTCCGATTTAATCCTGAATTCCGCGCTGGACGCGGCTCGCATGGCGAAGGCGATAAGCGACACGGTCGAGACGGTGAGGACCTCGTCACCCTTGTGCCTGTAGGCACCGTAGTTACCGATTTCGAAAGCGGCGAGCTGGTTCACGATTTCTCCGAACCAGGCGAGCGTGTACTCGTCGCCCACGGCGGCCGCGGAGGGCGAGGCAATGCCCAGTTCGCTACTTCAACCAATCGCGCGCCTCGGCATCACGAAGAAGGCGAACCAGGTGAAGTTAGATCGCTAGAGCTTGAGTTGAAGCTTATCGCGGACGTGGGTCTGGTCGGCTTTCCCAACGTAGGCAAGTCGACCTTGATCTCCCGCATCTCTGCCGCGCGCCCCAAGATAGCTGACTATCCGTTTACAACGCTCGAGCCGCATCTGGGCGTTGTTGCTTATGGCGACGAGGGCTCGTTCGTTGTAGCCGATATTCCCGGATTGATCGAAGGCGCGCACGAAGGGACGGGGCTTGGACTCGAGTTTCTGCGTCACGTCGAGCGAACCAAGTTGCTTGTTCATGTTATCGACGTTTCATCAACGGGCCGCGATCCGATTGACGACTTCCTGACAATCAGCCGGGAGATACAGCTTTACAACGCAAGTCTCCTGGGCAAGCCTCAAGTAGTCGCGGCGTCAAAGATGGACGCGGTCGATGATCCCTCGAGGGTCGAACGGCTCCGAGAGTTTTGCGCGAAGCGTCGATTTGAGATGTTTGAGATATCCGCAGTGACCGGCTCGGGAATAGATAGGTTTATTCAGGGCGTTGGCTCAAACCTCGAGAAGGTTCAGAACGCGAGCGAGGTGGCAGTTTCCTAATTGTTGATGAGCGGACAGCGCATAGCAGCATTCGGAGGGACATTCGATCCCGTGCACAACGGGCACATCGAAATCGCGCGCGCTGTCGTCGCAGACTTCGCCCTGGATCAATTGCTGATAATTCCCGCGCACCGACCGCCTCACAAAGAGTCTTCCGCGATCGCGAACGCCTATCATCGCTACACGATGGCGGTTTTGGCGTCGCTCGATGAGCCGAGAATGTTGGTTTCAACAATTGAGCTGGAAGCGCCGGACCGGCCTTACACATTCGAAACAATCGAGCGGCTTCGCGACGCGTTCGGCGAAAGCGTGACGCTGTTCTTCGTCATGGGCGCCGACTCGTTTGAAGAGATCAACACATGGCGGGAGCCGGCTCGCGTTCTTTCGAGCGCCAACATAATCGTCGTTACGCGGCCCGGCCACGAGTTGAGCTCATCGCATCTGGAGGCGCGGTTCAGTTCGACGATTATCGACTTGCGCCGTGGCGGCGGTGAGACGGAGGTAAGAAACGCGAATGAGAATCACATTTATCTCACGGCGTCGGTGAACACCAGCGTCTCGTCGACCGAGATAAGGCAAACGGCGCGCGACGGTCAATCCATCGAGAGTCTGGTTCCGCCGCGCGTGGCTGACTATATCCAGAAGTATGAGGTGTACAGGCGGTAATTGATGGGGCGGAGCGCAAACAAACAACAGGCGCAGTCACCGGCCTTTGAAACGGAAGACGCCGTGATGATCGCCGCGCGCGCGGCGAGCGAAAAGAAGGCGACCAACCTCGTTGCATTGGATCTGCGCGATGTGGCCTCGTTTACCGAATACTTCTTGATCTGCAGCGGGGCGAGCACACGACAGGGGCAGGCAATTTCGGATGGAGTCGAGGAAGCGCTGCGGAAAAACGGGAAACGCCCGTCGCACATTGAAGGCTATAGCAGCGCCGAATGGATTCTGTTAGACTACGGGGATTTTATTGTCCATGTTTTCAGCCAGGCGTCGCGGAGGTTTTACGATTTGGAACGCCTGTGGCGCGACGCGCCGCGCGTCGAAGTTAAAGTTGAGTGATGAATGATGCGTGATCCGTGATGCGTGATGCGTGATCCGTGAAACATGATCATCACGAATCACGAATCACGTATCACGAATCACGTATCACGTATCACGCATCACGTATCCGAATTGTTAGTATGAGGCTCGTTACCAATTCGCCTGCGATGCAAACGGTGGCCGAGCTGATCGATAGGGTGGCCGGCACAACGTCGAGCGTGTTGGTGTTGGGCGAATCCGGCGCCGGCAAAGACGCGGTAGCGAGAGTCATTCACGAACGCAGCGGGCGACGCGAGCGGCCGTTCGTAAAAATAGACTGCGCTGCGCTGCCCCAGGACCTGCTCGAGTCGGAGTTGTTCGGTTTTGAAAAGGGAGCGTTCACCGGCGCCGCCGAGTCAAAACCTGGACGGTTCGAAGCCGCCAATGGCGGGACGCTTGTGCTGGACGAGATAGCGAGCCTTGCGCCGGCTTCGCAAGCAAAACTGTTGCGGGTAATCGAGGAGCGCAGCTTCGAACGGCTTGGCGGCAAGGAACCGATCAAGATCGACGTTCGCATTATCGCGCTGGCAAACGTCGGTGTGAAACAAGCCTTGCGTGCCAGCGGCTTTCGCGATGATCTATACTACCGGCTTGCAGTGGTGACGATCGAGCTGCCGCGGCTGGTAGATCGGTTGGAAGACATCGCTGAGCTGGCTGCGGAATTTATCCAGCAGTTCGCAGGGCGCAACGGCCGCACTAGGATGCGACTCTCGGATGAAGCGCTGGAAGCGCTTGCGCGGTACGATTTTCCGGGCAATGTTCGCGAGCTGCGCAACATCGTAGAGCACGCTGTGCTGACCAGCAGCGAAGATGTGATTGCAGCGGGGGCGTTGCCGGATTACTTGAGGTCGGCCGCGCGGTTGATGCACTCGCGCGGACCCAAGCCGTCGCTGGCCGACCTGGAAGCAGTTTACATTCGCGAGATCCTCGAGCACACGCGCGGGAACAAGACTCGCGCGGCTGAGATTCTCGGGATCAGCCGCAAGAACCTTTATGAGAAGATGCACCGATATAACATCGGCAAGCTCGGAGGAGTGATGAGTGATTCGTGACGCGTGATTCGTGATTCGTGACTAAACGAAACGTCCTTTTACGCATCACGAATCTCGCATCACGGATCACTGCTATGAAGCTGCGGTTTATTTGGATCGGCAAGACTAAGAGCGCGCCGGTCAGACAATTGATCGAAGACTTCGTCGGGCGCATCGGTAAGTTCGGGCCGGTTGAAGTGACCGAACTTCGCGATCGCGAGGGTGGCGACCGGCAACGGATCATTGAAGGGGAAGGAGAAGAGATTCTCGCTCGCGCGGGGTCGGTATATCTGATAGTTCTCGATGAGCGCGGGCAGGAGCTTGATTCTGTCAAGTTTGCCGAGCTGATCGAGAAGCAGCGACTGGCCGGAACCAAGCAAATCGCCTTCGTGATTGGTGGGCGCTGGGGAATGTCACAGGCTGTGCGCGCGAGAGCCGATTTTCTGCTGTCGCTGTCACGAATGACGTTGACGCATGAGCTTGCGCGGGTCTTTTTGGTGGAGCAGGTTTACCGGGCTTTCACGATAATCCACGACCTGCCCTACCAGAAATGAGTCACGATTCGTGACGGCGAATTCATTCGCTATTGCTATCATTGGGAGAATTCGATGGACAAACGGAAAGTAAAACAGTACGAGGCAAAGTTGACCGACCAGAGAGATGCCCTGCTCGGCATGGTTGAGCGAACTGAAGACTATGGCCGCGAGGCTGATCGCGAAGTCAGCCAGGACCCAGCCGACAAGGCATCGAACTCTTATACAAAAGAACTGTTATTTTCTCAGAGTACCAACGAGCGGAACACGCTCCGGTTGATCGAAGAAGCATTGGATCGGATCGACGAGGGTACATATGGCGAGTGCACAAACTGTGGCCAGGACATTCAAGCGAAACGCCTCGATGCCATACCGTGGACGCCTCACTGTATCAAATGCCAGGAGTTGCTGGAGCAAGGTCTGCTAGTTGAGGCAGAAGTATAGCGAGAATCGACAGCGGCCTGCCGTCTGCCCGACCAATGGCGACGCCTACGCCCTTCGCTTAGCGTTTCATCCAGTTACCCTCATTATGGAGGATCAGAGCGTGCTCGAACGCGCGCTGCGGAACATCAGAGACGGACTGTTGGGCCTCGCCTACCCCGAACAGTGTCGAGTCTGCGGGAGTCCGGTTGAGTCGTGGGATGATGGCATTGCCTGCGCGCGCTGCTGGGATGATCCGGACGTGACAAGGATTCTCAAGGGATTTGTGTGCGACAAGTGTGGGTTTATGGTCTCGCTCGCAACGGCAGCGGGCGCTCAAACGCGGCTTTGTGGCATGTGTTCGCTGCTTCCATTCGCTGCCGCCCGCGCCTGCGGAGCGTACTCGGGCGCTCTGGAAGCCAGCATACTTTTTCTGAAAACCACTCCTCACATCTGCCCTCGGCTGCGAAGCATCATCTGCAGGACCTTCGCCGAGAATAGAGCGAAACTCGAGAGCGACTTTGTGATGCCAGTTCCATTGCACCAACTTAGAGAGCGTCAGCGCGGATTCAACCAGGCTGCAATCATCGCGAAAACGATATGCCGCGATTTCGATCTCCCTTTCGACGATCGCGCGCTGGCCAGAGTCAAGGCGACCGAACGCCATCGCGCGGGGCTGGACGCGATCGATCGCGCTCAGTCAGTCGAGCGTGCTTTCAAGGTTAGCACGCCTGATTTGCTCGAGGGCGCATCGGTGCTGTTGGTCGACGATGTCTACACAACTGGGAGCACAGTTTCAGCGGCTGCACAGACTCTGATTGTTGCGGGTGCACAAAAGGTGAATGTGCTGACTATCGCGCGCGTCACGGAGCGTTGATTTCGCCTGAACGACTGAAGCCGCCTCAGGGAAAATCCGATAATTCGGATAAACATTCAAAGTTTCGGATATGCCGGAATCCCCTTAGGCCAATGGAAACGAGACGTCTTCTCTAATAGCTATAGGTTGAGCCAGTTACAAACGGTCGCCTCAGCAGGCCCGAAGGTCTAGCAGTTGCGATGCAATGGTCTCTCGGTTATTACTCCTCGTAATTCCAGTTGTGATTCTTTGAGGATCGTTGTACTTTTCCTTATCCAGGCGACTGGAGGTTCCGTGCCGAGCAATGTTACTCTCGGCGATTTGTTCACTCAAAGTACAAGCTGTCGTTGAGTCGAGTCCCCTCAACGTCTAACTAAGGCTGGCTGTCGGGCTCACAGGCGCGAGATAGACGCACAGCTCACGGCTGTTGCGCACAATCTAACGGATTCCGGGCGACCTACGAATCCAAAAATGGAGGAGAACCATGAAAATTCTTACACCGCTCACCAAGAGCGCAGTCTTGTGCTCGCTGTCGGTACTCCTGGCACTTGGGTCTTTCAGCAGGTCCTTGGGGCAGGTCAGTGCTGCTGGATCGCTTGCAGGCACCGTTGTTGACCCGCGGGGCGCAGTTGTTGTCGGGGCCATCGTAACGGTCAAGAACGACGCAACCAACCAGGGGTTTAATACGGTCACCAGTGGCGCGGGCGTGTTTACGATACCTTCGCTGGGCGCTGGTATCTACACAGCCACCGTCTCCGCCACTGGTTTCAAGCGGACTGTAGTAACCGACATAAAGATTGATGCCGGCAAGCCTTCAAGCATCACGGTTATGCTTGAAGTCGGCGCGGCAAGCGAATCGGTTACTGTCACGGGCGGAGGCGAGCTGATACAAACGCAATCCGCCAACGTCAACACAACCCTCGTCGGTCGGCAAATCACCGACATTCCGACCGCGTCACGTGACGCGCTTGATCTGGTGCTCACAATGCCGGGCACCGCGACGCCTGGGCGCCCGCGCACCTCGACTGTGAACGGGTTGCCTAAGGGCGCGCTCAACATTACTC
>DATFWM010000159.1:0-4194 GCA_035259295.1 Blastocatellia bacterium
CAGCGACGAATTCCTGATCGATGCGGCCGAACGCGAGGCTCGAGAGGCTGAAAAGCTTGGGATCAACCGAGAGCCAGACGCCCAACAAATTGACGTTCTTGAGAATCGCTACAAGGACACGCACGTGTTCAAAGTCGATCAGTCGATCAATGAGTTTCTCCGAGAGAAGCTGCGCCTTCGTGGAACGATTGAGCGAATGTTTTTCACCGACAAATATGGCCTCAATGTCGGCATGACCGGCCCAACCGAGGATTTCGTTCAGAGCGACGAGTCGTGGTGGCAGCAGGCAATGAAGTTGGGGCTCTACGTCGAAGATGTGAAATTCGATAAGCCCACCGGCACCTACGACGTTGAGATTTGCGTTGCGCTCCGCTCAAGGCCGGGCAGTCCGCCGGTCGGAGTTCTGAAGCTTCAATACAACCTTCGCGACGTGCAAGAGTATATCGCCCACTTCAGGCAGCACGATACCGGATACGCCTACGCCGTTTCAGGCAACGGGTACATTGTGGTTCATCCAGATCCTGCGATGAGGAACCTCGAGTTGAACCAGGCGATGCAGAAGGCAGCTGCATATGAAGCTTCAGATCTCGTCTCGCGAATCTCGTCCGACGATTCGGGTACGGTCTATTACAACCGGGTTGATCCTCAGACGAGGAAGACCGAGTCTCGGATCCTGTCCTACAGCCGGACGAAGAAGTTTGTCGAGGGCAATCCAGGACTGCCGGGTTTCGGCTGGACGTTCGTGGTGGACAACTCAAAAGACGAAGTTTACGCGCCTGCATACAAAATGCTCCGGTCGATTTCAGTGGCGGGCTTGCTGTCGTTTGTGCTGTTCGGCGCGCTTGCGCTGGCGTTCTCTAAGAGTTTTTCAAGCAAGGTCGAGCACTTACTTGCGGCGACCGAGAAGGTGAGGGCCGGCAACCTCGACGCGCGAGTCAGCATTTCCACCAGTGACGAACTGGAAAAGGTCGGTCAGGGCTTCAATGAGATGATGGACAGACTGGCTGAAATGGTCAGGAATGAAAAAGCGCACAACGAAAGGCTTCGTGAGGCTGAACAGGCAACAGAGCGCAGTCTGAATGAATTCTTACGCATCGTTTCCGCGCTCTCTCACGGAGATCTTACCAGCCGAGGCAGAGAGGGAGACGACACGCTTGGAAACGTGGTTCAGTCGGTGAACCGGATGCTCGATAACTTCGCAAGCATGCTGACCGAGGTCAAGCAAATTCGACTTTCGGTTTCGTCCAGTTCGACCGAGATTCTTGCTGCTGCCGAGCAGATCGCGGTCGGTTCTCAGCGGCAAGCAGAAGAAATAACAAACACATCAAGCGCGGTTGAGGAGATGTCGGCCTCGATGAACCAGGTTTCCAGAAACGCGGAGGCCTCGGCAGCGGCCGCTCGTCGCGCGTTGGAGTTGGCCGAGCACGGAGACCAGTCGGTTCGCGACACCTCCGAGGCGATGTCCAGAATCAATTCCTCAGTACAGCAAACGGCTGAGAAGATGAGGCTGCTTGGTCTGCGAAGCTCGGAGATATCGGAGATCATCGATCTGATCAACGACATCGCAGCTCAAACGAATTTGCTTGCGTTGAACGCGGCAATTGAAGCGGCCCACGCCGGAGAAGCCGGCGCGGGATTCAGCGTCGTGGCCGACGAAATCAGAAAACTAGCCGAGAGATCCGCGCGCGCAACCAAGGAAGTCGGCAATCTTATCAAGTCAATTCAGAGCGAGACGTCAGAGGCTTTGGGTGCAATGGAAGTAGGAATGAAAGAGGTCCGCGGCGGAAGCGAGCTGGCAGGGCAGGCAAGCCACGCATTGCAAGATATATCACATGCTGTGCGACAATCTTCGGAGCTGATCGAGGAAATCTCAGCGGCATCCGAAGAGCAGGCCAGGGTAACGAGCAACCTGGCCGGCGCTATGCAAACCATTTCGAGCATTACGCTCGAAACATCGGCCGGCGCTCACCAAACCGCTCAAACGATCGAAGGGATGGTGGGGCTTGCGGAGCGGCTGAACAAAGCGATCTCACAGTTCAAGGTCAAGGACGACTACATTCATCCCTTCTCCTACGACGTGGCCGGAAGCCCTCAAAATACTACTGCGAGCTGGCCACAGGCCGATTGACGGAAGGCGCCGGAAGGGAAGCGACGTGGCTGGGAAACGACAGCTAGTGGTTTTCACGCTAGGGGGCACGGAGTTCGCCCTCGACATCGCGCTTACAAAAGAGGTGGCCACGATGCGCGAAATAACTCCGTTGCCCGAAACCGACACCTGTGTGGAAGGCATTGTGAATCTGAGGGGCAATCTGGTGCCCGTGCTGGATTTGAGGAAGCGCCTTCGCGCTCCGGACACGACTGGCTTGGCGGATCGGCGAATGGTGATCGTAAGCTTCGACGGCAAATCCGCTGCCCTGATAGTAGATGACGCCTCCGAGGTGATAAGGGTGAGCGATGACCTGGTTGAGCCCGTTCCGGATCTGATTTCAGAAATCGGCGCAGATTACGTCGAAGGCGTAATCAACCTCAAAGATAGGTTTATTACGCTCATTGATTTGAGGCTCGCTCTTTCCGGAGAAATCGGAACGAGTTTGGAGGAAGTGATGCAAGCTCTGATTAGCAAGCAAAAGCTTGCGCCTGCGCAGGCTCGTTTAGGGTGATGATGTCAGGATCAACGTATCAGTCTGAATCGGGGTCGTCCGGGCTGGGACTTCTCGCCGACAGCGAATACTCATTGTTCAAGCGCCTTATCTACGAGGAGTGCGGGGTAAGCTTGGGAACTGAGCGGCGCACTTTTCTTGAATCCAGGCTGAGAAGGCGAATGGAGGAGTTGGGCATCAACGATGGTTATGAATACTACCGCATGCTGTCGGAGCCTCGAGGCAGATCGCTTGAGCTGCCGACACTCCTGGATTCGCTGATGATCTGCGAGACGTCATTCTTCAGGAATCAGCCGCAGTTTGATTTGCTTAAAGAAGTCGTGCTGCCGGAGATCATCGCCAACAAGGCCAAGGCTGGAACCAAGCTTCTGCGGGTGTGGAGCGCCGGCTGCTCGACCGGACAGGAGCCCTATAGCGCCGTGATGGCGATGTTGGAATCTATTCCGGACCGCGAGTCGTGGACCCTTCGCGTGTTCGCCTCGGATCTCTCGTTCACCGCGCTCGAGCGCGCGCAGTGCGGATTGTATCGTCCCGATCAACTCAAGGGCGTGGATCCGCTCGCCGCGGTTAAGTATTTTCGGCAAGAGAATGGACACTACGTCATGAGCGATACCGTAAAGCGACACGTCGTATTCGACTATCATAACTTGAAACACGATAACGGGCTTCGCGGACTGGACATAATCTTTTGTCGCAACGTGATGATCTACTTTGACGCCGAAGAGCAACGCAGGCTGGTGACTCGATTCTCGAACTGTCTCGTGCCGGGAGGGTTCTTGTTTCTTGGTCACGCGGAAAGTCTGCAGGGGCTGTCGACGAGATTCACCATGGTGCATCGCAACAAGGGCATAGCGTACAGGCTTGAAGGCTGAGGACGCGCAACCGGATTTGCTTATATGGATGATCTGACAAAAGCAGAACTCAGTCAGCTACTGGCGGTTTTCCGCGACCAGTCCCTCCAGATTCTTGAGGAGATGGGTCAGGATCTGCTCGCGCTCGAATCCGGCTCGATTAACGCGGAAACAATGGCGCGATTGAGGAGGGCGGCGCATACGATCAAAGGCGACTCGGCGTGCATCGGTCTGCCCGGCATAGCGCAAGTCGCCCACAAGATTGAGGATGTCTTCGACGCGGTCCTCGGCGGCTCGATTTCGTTCGAGCGCCGGTCGGTTGGGGTGATCCTCGCCAGTTTGGACGCGATAACGGCCGTGGTGTCTCGCGACACGGTGAGCGATCTTACCGCGGAGGAAGTGGGCAAACTGATCGATGCGCTGACCAACATCCCCCAGTCGCCAACGGATCCTTCGTCTGGATCGTTCGGCCGGAACAATGAGCCGGCGACAAGGCGCCGGCGCGAATACGTCCGAGTTGAAGCATCGAAAATAGACGGGCTCTTGAACCTGGCAGGAGAGATGGTGATCGCGCACTCGATAATTACTCAAATCGGTCCTGAGCTTGAGCGTCTCCTGCCAAAAACCGAGATACTCAACCGGTTTGGCAGCGCGACCGGTCACATGGGCAAGTTGATCGCCGA
>DATFWM010000160.1:0-3949 GCA_035259295.1 Blastocatellia bacterium
TAACGAGAAGGTCCGGTGCGCCCCGTGTAGGCAGAACCATAAGCATCCACCCACTCACGTGGGTGGTATTTTCGCTTTTTTCACATCTCATGCCGTGGGTGGGATTCATGAGTTGTTAGACACTCTCTTTTTCCTAATTGACCCACTCATATCGATGCACTATTCTCATACTAGACGCTTGAACAGGTGATCAATACCACCCGCCTGTTACTAAATCCAATCGGAGTTCAAAATTGTTTATACACCCAAATTTCAGCAGCAACTTAGCTGAGTTGTTACGACCTCGCGCACCCAGGACAACCCCTTAAACGAGCTAGCTTGACGACGCAGATTGTCCGGTGTGGAAGCCTCACCCCGACAAATCCCGGCGTGCGTAGATTAAAGTCGCTTTCTAAGGTGATCCTCATGGTCGAAACAAAACCAACAACAGATAGCAAGGCAGCCAGCTCGCGTCACGCCTTGCCGACGGATCAGGCCACTCAGCCTCGCGAATCGCCGCCGCCGAAACGAAAGCTCTCAACTCGCGCTCGCGGCATCCTCGGGCTTATAGCTTTGATAGTTATAGCGGCTGTGATCGGCTACTTACTATTCCACAAGCCTGCCGCCCCTAACAGCATCATTTCTCTGAGCGGACGGATTGAGGGCGACGATTCCGCTATAGCCCCAAAGACCGGCGGACGGATACTCGAAGTCCGCGTGCGAGAGGGCGATAGTGTCAAAGCCGGAGACACTATCGCTGTTCTGGATGACCAACAAATTCGCGCTCGCGAAGATCAAGCGCGAGCTGCCCTTTCGGTCGCCGAGGCCAAGGCTAAGGCCGCCCGCGATCAGATTGCCGTTCTGCAGGAACAATGGAAGCAAAATAACATTCAAGTTGAACAAGCCAGAATTGACGCGCAAGGGCGGGTTCGCCAGGCCGAGGCTGAAATGTCTGCGGCTGAAGCTGATCTCGCACAGCAGGAGGCAGCGTATCAGCTCGCGCTATTTGATAAGGAAGCCTATACGAAGCTCGCCCAGACGGGCGCCGTCGCGGAACGCAAAGGAAAAGAAGCAGCGTCCACCGCTGCGCAGCACGCCGCCGCGGTCGCAGCCGCTAAGCAACGCGTCGAAGCTGCTCGCGGCGCATTGACGATGGCAACGGCCAATCTCGCGAATCCACAAATTCGCGGCGCCGAAACCGAAGCCGTGCGCAAACAGATCGCACAACAACAGGCAGAGGTGGCGAGCGCTAACGCCAGCATAGCGCAGGCTCGCGCCCAGGTGGCGGAAGCCGAGGCCAATCGAAAAGACCTTATTGTGTTAGCCCCTTTCGACGCGACCGTCACAACACGCTCCGCTGAACCCGGAGAAGTAGTCTCTGCAGGCACTACAATCGTCACTTTGTTGGACCTGAGCAAAGTGTATCTGCGAGGCTATGTTCCCGAGGGAGAAATCGGGAATGTAAAGCTTGAACAACCTGCTCGCGTCTATCTCGATTCAAATCCCAATCAACCGATCGAAGCGTACGTGTCTCGCATTGATCCCGAGGCGACGTTCACACCGGAAAATACTTACTTTCGTGACGAACGCGTAAAGCAGGTGGTCGGAGTCAAGCTTCAACTCAAAGGCGCAATCGGCCTTGCGAAACCGGGAATGCCGGCCGACGGAGAAATCCTTATTCTTGGAGATAGTTGGCCGAATCGCAAGCGAACCACATGAGCTCTACTCTTCGCGAACCAACAGAGTTTTACCCGACGCCTCCGGATGACGATCACGCGGGCTCGAAGGCAATCCACGTCGAGAATCTCTGGAAGCGGTACGATTCGGTCGAAGCGGTCCGAGGGATCTCTCTTGATGTAGACGCGGGAGAGATCTTTGGACTCATCGGACCGGACGGTGCCGGAAAGACCACCACGTTTCAGATCCTCGCTGGAGTAATGAATGCCAGTTCCGGCGACGTAACAGTGTTTGGAGAGCCCGCTCGAGAGATGCGCTCGACAACCGGTTACCTAACCCAGGCATTTAGTTTGTATCCCGATCTGACGGTTGAAGAGAACATCCTCTATATCGGTGAGCTTCGCCGCGTACCGTTAGATGATATTCAGGCACGCAGCCATCGGTACCTGCAGATGTTTGACATGGATCGTTTTACACTGCGGCTTGCAGGGCGGCTGAGCGGAGGCATGAAACAGAAGCTCGCACTTGTTTGCGCGCTTGTGCCGCAGCCGCGCGTGTTGTTGCTCGACGAACCTACGACTGGCGTCGACCCTGTCTCTCGACGCGAATTCTGGGATACCCTTGCGCACCTCTCCGCAGACGGTCTCACGATTCTTGTTGCTACGCCTTATTTGGACGAAGCCGAAAGGTGTCACCGGGTCGCGTTGATGTACGAAGGCGAGATCAGAGAGATCGGAACGCCGGCGGAGTTGCGAAACAGCCTGGAGGCGAGCCGCATTGAATTACGAACTTCTAACCTTCGGGAGGCAGCTCGCGTGCTTCGTGGCGACGTTGGAGAAGACAAGCCCATTGTAGATGTTCAGCGATTCGGCGATCGACTGGATCTTCTCGTTCGCGATCCCGTGCTGACCCAGCAGGTGGTCGAAGATCAGATGCGTGATTCAGGAATTGAGATTCAGGAAACCCGCGTGGATGAACCCACGCTCGAAAACACATTTGTCGCAACGCTGCGCAAGCTGGGTCGACAAGCGCGCGAGTTTTCTTTCCCGAACCTTCGCGATCGCCGAGAGCTGACTGGTCAGGTCGCAATTGGTGCGACGAATCTGAACAAACAGTTTGGGACGTTCACGGCTGTACACAATGTTAATCTCGAAATTCGATACGGCGAAGTGTATGGCCTTCTTGGCGCAAACGGAGCCGGAAAGACAACAACAATAAAGATGCTTTGCGGATTGCTGGAACCCACCGCTGGAGAAGTACAACTAGCTGGGCAACGGGGCAGCTTGCGCTCCACCGAGATTCGGCAACAACTCGGGTACATGTCTCAGAAGTTTTCGCTGTACAACGATCTGTCTGTCCGGCAGAACCTCGACTTTTTTGGCGGAGTTTATGGCGTTGCTCAACGCGAGCGCGCCGAAAAGAGCCGGTGGGTACTCTCGTTTGCCGGCCTGGAGGGGAAACAAGATCAGATCACCGGCAGCCTTCCGGGCGGATGGAAACAACGTGTTGCTTTCGGCGCTGCGATCATGCACGAACCAAGCGTGATCTTCCTCGATGAGCCGACTTCGGGAGTCGACCCCCTAGCGCGTCGCGCTTTCTGGACGATGATAAACAGTCTTGCGGATTCCGGGGCAGCAATCCTTGTCACCACTCACTATCTCGAAGAATCCGAACAATGCAATCGCCTTGGTTTGATGGTTGCCGGCGAACTGGTCGCCGAAGGAAGTCCGGGAGAAATTAAGAGCAAGCAAACGGGGCATCTGCTTGAGGTCATCGTTGATAAACCGCAGCAGGCGGTGGATCTTCTGAAGCGCGAAACCGACGAATGGCGCGTGTCGCTGTTCGGCCAACGGCTTCACGTTATCACCGGGAAATCAGTCGAGGATTGCAAGCGCGTGGTCAAAGCGAGGCTGGCTGAAAACGGGATAAAGGTAATCGATATCCGCGAAGGGCGGTTCTCAATGGAAGACGTTTTCATCAGCGTTGTAGAGAGGGCAAGGCGAGAAGGAAAAGTTGGTGTTGAAGAGTAGTCGAATTATCGCTCAAACGCGTAAGGAACTAACCCAAATTGTACGAGATTGGCGAACACTTACGCTGGCTCTCGTGCTCCCTTTAGTTCTACTAATTCTGAACGGATCCGCGATTTCCCTGACCGCTAGTGATCTTCCGATCGTCGTGCAGGATTTCGATGACTCGACTCTCTCTCGCGACTTCGTGGACGTCTTTCGTGCATCAATTACTTTCCACGTCGTTCAATGGCCCTCAGATAAACAGCCCGAGTATGCGTTCACGT
>DATFWM010000161.1:0-5370 GCA_035259295.1 Blastocatellia bacterium
CAACAGGCCTGAAACGATGAGGCCGGGAATCACGCACAGCAAAGATCCGATCGAAACGAGCACGAGATGCAAGAGAGCCGCTCCGAGCAACCGCCAGTAACAATCTCGCGCTGAGAACAAGTCGCGAAACTCTATCTGCCCGCCTCGAAGTTGCTTGAACGCCGCCCGATATGCTCCACCGACTGCGAGAACTGCCAATGGCATCAAGACGATGACCATCGCCAATATTGCAACGTAAAAGAGCACAAATGTCGCTAAGGGCATTTGCGGCGGAGCGCCACCTGGGTGCTGCTGCCCTAGCATCGTCACAAACATCCAGATATACATCACGACGACCAGAGCTAGCGTCGGCAAAACAAGAACCAAGAAAGCAGCCAGCGAAAGCTTCACCCACCCCTTCCACTGCTCGGTGAACATCTTCCAGCCTTCGCTTATCCAATCCCCAAACCGAACCTGAGTGGCTGCGTTGTTGGTCATATCGATCAATGCAGTGTGCGGTTAGGATCGTCCATCCCAAACACGTCTCGATGAGCAACTGCAGTTGCCGAAATTATCCACGGCAGTGTGACGAACAGACCGATGCCGCAAGCGATTATGCCTCCGAATGAAATCGTGGCGAACACGAGCCCGACTACCCACCACATCAACGCGTCGCGCGAAAAGACCAGCCGCCAAACTTCGTTTATGGCCTTCAATACATCAAGACCGCGCTCTGTTATCAGCGACATCGTCAGCCCAAGCATCACCGTGAGAAACGGCGACACAAAGAAGCTCAACAGCGCATTGATCGCACCGTTCCCAATGCGGGTGACGCCGTGCACAACCGCGAATATCAAGAACGCCAGAAACGCCTGGAGGAAGCTGCCTTGCCAGTTGAACAGATCAGACATCCAGGGCCGCTCGCCTTTCAAGGTCTTGAACGCCATTCGAAACATTCCCATCAACAGCGGGCCCGCGAGTATTCCGATCGAAACCACGCTCAACGTTCCGCCGAGCAGCGACGCGAGCGACATCAACGCCCAGTTCTCTTTGTAAACTTGCCAACCACCCGATAACCAATCGCCAAGAGCGATGTGGGGCTGGCCTGTCTGCGCCGGGGCTTCATATTGAGACGGAAACGGCGGCTGATAATAAGGCGCCGGAGTAGGAGGAATGTAAGCCGCTCCAGTCGGCGGCCTCGCTGGTGAAGTGTCCGATTTGACGCGGGCTGTCTGATAATTCGTCTCAGAAGTGGGCGGCGTAAGCATCCACGTCGTGGCTTCTTCGCCGGTGAGGTGCTGAGGCATTCCACACTGGCGACAGAACTTCTCGTCTTCTTCAACCTGTCTTCCGCAGCTAGGACACCAGCTTGGCATGCCTTAACTTCCTTCCGCCAGATTGCCTGAGACGTGAAACGTGATGCATGATCCGTGAATCTCTCAGAATCACGAATCACGCATCACGCTTCGTCAAAGACACCGAGCGCAAGCCCGCGACAATCCGACCGATATCGTAATGCGCTTCCCCTCTCTCATCCAAATACGATCGCACACTTTCAGCGCCGCCAGGGCCGACGATCACAACCATGCCGATTCCCATATTGAAGGTTCGCAACATCTCTCGCTCGGGGACATTGCCGATTCGCGCGAGCAGCTTAAACACTGGCAACACCGGCCACGAGTCGACTGTAATCTCGGCGGCAGTTCCTTCAGGCAAGATACGCGGGATGTTTTCGAGCAAGCCTCCACCTGTGATGTGAGCCAATCCTTTTATCACGCCTGACTCCAATAACCCCTCTAGCGCGGCGAGATAGCTGCGGTGTGGCTTCAGCAATTCCTGAGCAGCGCTGCAGCCCAGCTCCTCGACGTGCGAATCAGGCTGGTAGCCCGCCACCTCGAAGAGGAGCTTGCGAGCGAGGCTGTAACCGTTCGTGTGTAATCCCGCGGACGGCAAGCCAATCAGCACATCGCCTGGCCGGATCCCCGAGCCATCGATGATTTTATCGCGATCGACAACGCCGATAATGAATCCCGCGACGTCGTATTCGCCGTCTGCGTAGAATCCAGGCATCTCGGCAGTCTCGCCTCCGATCAGCGCACAGCCCGCTTCTTTGCATCCACGGGCGAGGCCTTCAATTACAGACTCGACTGTTTCAGGCACCAGCTTTCCGGCTGCAATATAGTCGAGAAAGAAAAGCGGCCGCGCGCCTTGAACGAGAATGTCGTTCACGCAGTGACAAACCAGATCGTAACCGACTGTGTTGTGGATGCCGGTCATGAACGCGACGCGCAGCTTGGTGCCGACGCCGTCAGCTGACGACACGAGCACGGGCTCTTTCATCGGCGAGAAGTCAGCACGAAACATTCCGCCGAACGAGCCTATTTCGCTCATGACGCCAGCGGTGAACGTCGCGCGCGCCAGACGCTTGATTCGTTCTTTGGCATCGTTGGCGGCGTCGATGTCAACGCCCGCGTCGCGATAGCTGAGTAGCGTTGTCATAGCTCTCGCATACACGTAGTGACGAATTTATTCGTCGAAGAGAGACGAATGAATTCGTCACTACGTGCGTGGTTTACCGGCTCTTCAACTCTCTTAGCAAATCATCAATTCGCTTCTTATCTGTCTCGCGGCTTATTTCGTCCTGTTCGAAACTCATCCGCAAGTGGTCGCCTTCTCTTGCTCCGTCGGGAAGGTATCGCACAGGCAGATTAAACTTCACTTGGTCGTCGTCATAAAGCGCAACTACCGCTAGATCACCTTCGATGCGGTCTATAACCACCTTAGTTGAAGCCTCCACCTTCATCGCGACCTCCTGCCTTCGCGCCTGCTGTGCCGCGTCGCGTCCCTTCCGTCGCTGGCAACCGTACTCGCCACTTCATCACCAGTCAAGTACAGCCGTTCACGAGCTACTTGTTTGTCCGCGGTGACCTCGATGCTGTTGCCGTCGCATTCAACGGTGATCGTTCCTTCGAGGTCCGTGCGGTAGGGCTTTATCTGATCGCGAGCCTCTTCGAGCATTCGCATTACTTTCGGATGCGGATGATGGTAGTCGTTCCCGGCAGCGCAACTGATTGTGAATATCGAAGGCCTGACCGCATCCAGCACATCGCGAGTCGTGCCGTTGGAGCTTCCGTGATGCGCCGCCTTGAGGACGTCAGCGCGTAGCGCGTCTTTCGCAGACGCCATCATTTGTCGCCACGCCGGTATCTCCGCGTCGCCGGCGAACAGGAATCGCCTGGCGCCGAACGTGAGTCTTACCACAACCGATGCGTCGTTAGGACTTTCGTCAACGAACTGTTCCGCTGGATTGAGCACCTCGAGCGAGACTTCTCCAAACTTTCGCACGTCTCCGCGCCTGGGCGTCGCGAACTTGATGCCCTGGTCCCTTATCTCTTGAAGCATATCCGCATAAGTCATCGTTGGATGATTGAATCCCGAGTCCCAAAACTCCTTGACCTTGAACGAGCGCATCACATCGCGCATTTCGCCGATGTGGTCGGAATGCGGATGAGTAGCAATGATCAAATCGATCTGCTTGACGCCGTATTTGCGGAGCAGGTCAACCGTCGGCGCGCCGCGATCGCCTGAGTCAATCAAGACCGTCTCGCCACCAGGTAGATCAATCAGCTCAGAATCGCCTTGACCGATGTCGAGGAAGTGGACGAGAAGCTTCGGGGGAGTCGGACCAGGCTGCGGACGCTGGCGAAAGATAAGGATCAGCGCCGCAAGCATTACGACCAGCAGCAACAGAATAAGAATCGGTCTGAAGGTCCTTCTCATCACGGAGAGGCGAGCTTACGTTCGAGGCCAAACCGCGTCGTGCAGAAGCGAGCCCTCTTCTCTCTCAGTCTTGGTCAGGGCGGCTGAAGTGACCGGTATCGGATAATCATTCGTGTAACACGCCATACAATGTCGATTGCCGAACGGGTCTCCGCAGGCGCGTAGTAAACCTTCCAGGCTCAAGTAGCCGAGGCTGTCCGCGCCGATGTGACGCGCGATGTCTTCAACGCTCTGATTTGCGGCGATCAACTCTTCGCGAGTCGGCGTGTCCACGCCGTAGAAGCACGGAGCGATCGTCGGCGGGCAGCTTATACGTACGTGAACTTCCCGCGCGCCCGCGTGCCTGACCATCTGTACGATCTTCTTGGAGGTCGTCCCGCGCACAATCGAATCGTCGATCAACACGACTCGCAAACCTTCGATCAAATCGCGAACCGGATTCAGCTTGACCTTCACACCGAAGTGACGGATCGATTGTTTAGGCTCGATGAAAGTGCGGCCTACGTAATGATTGCGCACGAGTCCGAATCCAAACCTCAATCCGGATTCTGCTGAATAACCAATCGCCGCCGCGACGCCCGAGTCCGGCACGGGGACTACGATGTCCGCGTCGGCCGGTTGCTCGCGTGCAAGCTGGTGTCCCATTTCTTGCCTGCTCTCGTTGACGGAACGCGCAAAAACAACCGAGTCGGGACGCGAAAAATAAACGTGCTCGAAAATACAATGTGCAGGCTTAGCCTTTGGAAGTGGATAGCTTGAGTGAAGCCCGTCGGCGTCGATCACCAGGATCTCGCCCGGCTGAACGTCGCGCAAGTATACAGCGTCGATCAAATCAAACGCGCATGTCTCGGAAGCAACAACGTAAGTGTCGCCAAGCTGACCGAGGCACAGCGGTCGAAAGCCGCGCGGGTCGCGCACAGCGATCAAGCTGTCCTTGGTTAGAAACAACATTGAGTACGCGCCTTCCACTTCGTTGAAGGTATCGACAATCGCGCCGATTAGGTCGACAGCTCGTGAGCGAGCAATCTTGTGCAGCACGACCTCGGTGTCCGAGGTCGAAGAGAAGATCGCGCCGTCCAGCTCCAGCTCTCGGCGAACTTGATTCGCATAAGGAAGGTTGCCGTTGTGACACAAGGCGATCTGTCCGCGGTAGCCGTCAACCAGAAACGGTTGCGCTTCTCTGAGAGAAACGCTGCCGGCAGTCGAGTAGCGAACGTGTCCGATGCACGAGCGGCCCGGCAGATAAGAAAGTTCTTGCTGGCGGAATATCTCGCTGACGTAACCCATCCCGCGATAGGCATACAGTCGGTCTCCGTCGGACGAAACCATGCCCGCCGACTCTTGCCCACGGTGCTGCAACGCGTACAGTCCGAGATAGGTCAGCCGCGCGGCGTCATCATGGTCGAAGATACCAAATACGCCACACTCGTCTTTGAACTTATCCAGCATCTTGTGGTCGGAAGTGTAAGAGCAATTCTAGCCGGAATGGGCTGCAGGTAGCAATCAGTATTTACTGAAGCTTTCACGCTAAGGCTCGGCTAGTGGAACGATGTCAGCGCGCTGGCGAGCTGCCGCCAACCAGCGTTCGATCTCCTCGTCGATCTTCTTGTT
>DATFWM010000162.1:0-2304 GCA_035259295.1 Blastocatellia bacterium
CCGCTGCATCTCGGATTCGCGCATGATTCCTTCAGGGGTAATCTCAAAGGCCCAGGCGAGGATGAGCGCGACTGGAAGACCGAGCACGAGGATGACCACAAAAACCTTCATCACCCAGGCCGGTGCCTCGAATGTTGGCAAAAAGATCGAAGCTGCCTGAATCAGGAGCCACGAAACCACGGCATAAGCGACGGCTACCTTGTAGACGTTGCGTCGCTTGAGTTCCCCGAAAAACGATTTCATTCCCTGGCTGGCCGGGCATACTTCTACGTCGACCAGTGCGCTTTGAAAAGAGCCGGCTGAAAATCAAGGAGCGGCGGCTTTCAGCCGCCGTGGGCGCGCTGAAAGCGCCTCCTACACTCGTTAGGTGGACGAGCTTCTCCGTGGCAACGCAATTCCGCGTACTCCGACGCCACGGAGGAAGCGGAGTTTCTAAGACAAATGCGTTCCCAAACAGAGTTTGGGAACGAGGAATTGTTGTAGCCGGGGGCGTTGACCCCGGCCGGGGGAGTGCTAGCCACGCGTGAGACAGGGCACCTTCGACGCAATCGGCGCGACAGATGTTTTAGTCGAAACGCTGACCCCGGCCCCGAAAGAGCCAGCCACGCCTGAGACCGGCCGGCCTCAACGCGACCGGCTACAGTTGTTACTCCTTCGGCGCTAAAGAATTGACGATTCTCTCAAATCCCGCCTCATCACGCAATGAATCCCAATTGGGGTGCAGCTTGAGTAAGCCATAACTTAGGTTGTTGGGCACGCGCTCGATCTCGCCGATCTCTTGAATGGCTAACTCCTTCTCGTTCGTCCAGGCATAGATCTGGGCCAGGTTGACCGCGAGATTGATTCCGTCAATTGCATCCTTTGATGGAGGCAACAGCGCGCAGGCTCGTCGACCTTCTCGAATCGCCTCATCCTTCTTTCCAAGACCTGCGTCAATCATTCCCATAAGACTTATTGCGGCGGCGAAGTCGGGCTCTTTCGCAAGGAGCTGTTCAACTTCCGGTCGGGCGGCATTGAAGGCAGCCTCGGCTTTGGCGGAATCTCCCTCAGCACGAGCGACCGCGCCTTCCCAAAAGGCCTTGGGATAGTTCACCCCGATGATGACTTCGCCTTCGCTCGGATAATGCTTCAGCATCCGCGCGGAAGAAGCAGGGTTACGTTCGCAAAGCGCCCAATCATGGTCATCGACATCGGATGCGACCGATGGATCTTCCGCGACGACTTTGGCCAGAGTGTCCTGGAATGGCTTGACATTGGCATACTCGTCAAGATCCACTCCGGCTCGCACGATCCGGGTTACCGGGTCACGGGGTATCACGGCCAGTGCGCGTTCAAGAGTCTTGATTTGCTCGGCATAACGCCGTTGCCAACTATAAGTCACACCCAGTTGCTGGAGAGTTAGGAAGTTACGAGGATCCAGCTCCAACGCACGTTCGAAGTTATGCGTCGAATCGGTCCAACGACCGTCTCGCCGATCGATGTAACCGGTGTATTCGAAAACTTCCGCATTATTAGGCAAAGTCCGCCGGGCAATCTCTAACTCATGTCGGGCGCTCCAATAATCGCGCGTCCCATGATAATAGAACTGAGCCAGGGCAAGATGCGCTTCGCCCGAGTCAGAATTAAGATGAAGCGCGGTGTCGACCGCGGTCTTCGCCAGGTCATGACGGGATGCTGTGTGATCGTAACCTTCGAAATACATATCCCCATGTACTCGAGACAAGAGACACCAGGCACTGAGAAAGCGCGGATCACGTGCGATCGCCTGCTCGAGCAAACTGGCCGCGCGTGGCAGTTTGTCGCGGGCCGGAATGTTGGCCGTCGTATCCGCGTAAATAGCGCGCCCTTGAAGATAGAGGTCGTAAGCCGCGAGATCCCTGGTCGGCGGCGTCTCAATGGCCGCCTTCTCGCCGGCCGTGAGTTTGGCGGAAAGCTGGTCGGCGATCGTTTTGGCAATTTCGCTCTGGATGGTAAATAGATCGGCGATGTTATCGTTATAACTTTGCGCCCAGATATCGGTCCCGTTCCGCGCGTCGATTAAGTGCACATTCACCCGCACCTTGTTTTCGGCTCGCTGGACCGTGCCCTCAAGCAGATGAACCACCGCCAGATCCCTGCCTATCTCGCGCAGATTCCGGGTCGTGACTCGCCGATATTGCAAGACGCTCGTCCGGCTGATCACCTTCAGGTCGGCCACCTTCGCCAGGTTAGTTAGGATTTCGTCCTGGACGCCATCGGCAAAGTAATCGTTCTCCTTGTCGCTGCTCAGGTTTTCAAACGGCAGGACTGCGATCGATTTTGCGG
>DATFWM010000163.1:0-3843 GCA_035259295.1 Blastocatellia bacterium
CCCCGGCGCGCCGGCTTTCAACTCGGAATAATCTCCCGCCGGAACTCGCAACGCGAGTATTCGCTGACGAAGGCCCTCCACGTCGATGCGTACCGTGACCGGCCCGTTGGGTCTTTCGGGTCTTGCGCGCGGCGCGGCTTCATCGCGCGTCGGCGGTTCGTCGCCGGTTTCGGGAAGCAACGGCGAGGCGTCGCTCGCGCTCAACACGGTGATATAGATCGCACGACGAACGGGACGATCCACGGAACTCATCTCGAGCCAACCGGTGCGCGGGCCATAGTCGGTGCTTGCGAGAAAGTAAAGATACTTGCCCGATGCATCGAACGCCGGAGAGATCGCGTCAGACATCCCATCGGTGAGTTGGAACGCTTTGCCGTCAGCCAGCGAGTAGATGAACACCGCGCGCATGTGATTGTCGAGAACCTTTGAGTAAGCGATCCATTTCGAGTCGGGCGCCCAGACCGCGTCCGGCTGATGTGGCGGATCGTAAAAAGCGTCGGTATCGATCTTTGTTGTCCTGCCGCTCGCCATTTCCAGCGCCCAAAGATTGAGGTGGTTATCCTGGAAGAGCAGTTGCTTTGCATCCGGCGACCACGATAGCGCCGAGAAGAACGCCGATGGCGGAAGCGGGACGGCGCGAGGTTTCGCGACGGCGGTTGGGTCGCCGAGCATCAATTGATACTCGCCGCTTGCGTCTGAGAACCAGGCGACCTGCGAGCCGTCCGGCGACCACGCGGGATTGCGGTCGTGTGCGCCAGAGCTTGCTGTGAGATTCCGCCAATCGCCCTTCTCGGCCGGGACGGTGTAGATGTCGCCGCGCGCTTCGAAGACCGCTCGCATACCGGTCGGTGACAGCGAGGCGCTTCGAATCATACCTGCAACTTTTTTGAATTGCGGCCGCGCCCAGGGGAAGTCACCGCTCACCTCTATGTTCAGCCGGTGAGACTGACCGCTCTTGGCATCAACAAGATAAATGTAGCCGGCTTGCTCATAGACAATTGCGTCCGGGCCGGAGGAAGCAGTCATGATGTCGAAGTCTTCGTGATGAGTGAGCTGGGTCGGCGACTTCGACCCAGCGCGATAGGCGAAGAGATTGACTGTATGATTGCGATCTGAGAGAAAGTAAACGGTGTCGCCGATCCACATCGGATCAGTATCGTTGCTGTTGTTCCACGGCAGAGCTTCAACTGAATAGTCAGCGAGATTCATCACGCGAATCGGATGCGTGCGGCCCCCGCGATAATGCCGCCATTGACTCGCCTGGTTCTGCGCCCACGCAGGAAACATCGCGACCGACACCTCTTCATACGCGAATCGACGCGCGTCGGGTGAATAGACTCCGGTATAGGCGCGGGGCATCGGCAACGGTTCGGGCATACCGCCTTCAACAGCGACGGTCCAGAGACGAAAGTGGGGATGCGGCACGGTGTCACGGTCCGATGCGAAAACAACGCGGCGACCGTCAGGCGTCCAGCCTCGAACGCGATCAATGCCCGGATGATAGGTAAGGCGTTTGGGATCGCCGCCAGAGGTCGGCACAACGTACACATCCGTGTTTCCGGCAACGGTCGCGGTGAAGGCGATCAGAGAACCGTCTGGCGAGAAGCGCGGCTCGCTTTCGACGGCCGGTGTCGAAGTGAGGCGTCGCGCCTGGCCACCGTTGCGAGAGACGACCCACAAGTCGCCGCCGTATTCGAAGGCTACCAGATCGCGGCTGACTGCCGGTTGGCGAAGCAGCCGAGTCCCCTGCCCTGAGGCCGCTGCCGAGATTGTTAGCAAAAGCGCGGCTATCAAAACGATTCGTCGTGCGTTCATTTCTTCTCCGGTGGTCTGCGTCCGGGGTCATCTTGAGCAGAGGCTTTCTCTTGCGGTTGGGGTTTGCGGGTGAAGACAATTTCCTTCACGCTCGACTCGAGCAGGATAGAAACGCCGGTAATCTCGCCGGAGCGGCTCGTCACAAAAGTCAGCTTGGTTCCCCCAAGCCCAGCGGCCCCGTCGGCCCCCTGGAAGATGTCGTAGTGGTAATGTTTCAGAGCGCCGGTCAACCCGTGCAGATCGAACCTCAACTGCTCGCCTTCTTCGGTGATCGTCAAGGTCTGATAGGCCGGATGTTCAAACTGCCCGGTGTAATCCTTCAGCGCATGGGTGGGCGGTGCGTCCTTTTTGCGTTTCGCTTCGTCTGCGGCTTTCGTTTTGGCCTGCGCCGCTTTTGCTTTGGCCGCGTCGTCTTTGGCGCGCTGTGCCCACGGCGCTTCGCTGAGGCCCAGCATCCGATCAACCGCATTTGAAGCGATGAGGTTGCTTGCGGGCGAAGACGAATTGGTCAACACCACTACACCTAGTTGATCTTTTGGCAGGAAGCGAACCTGGGAAGTGAAACCGTCAATCCCTCCGCTGTGCAAGAGGGCAGGATGACCACGATAGGAAGTCACGGCCCAACCCATCGCATAGCTTGAATAGAACGACTCGTCGTACTTCAAGTCTCCGCCTGCAACGATCTGTGGAGTGTGGACTTCAGCCAAACTCTTTTCCGAAATTATCTGCCGGCCGCCGATCTTGCCCTTGCCCAAGTGCAAAAGCAGCCAGCGCGTCATTTCGTTGACGCTGGAATTGATCGAACCCGCCGGGCCAATGGCGTCGATGTTGCGAAACGGAATCTCCTTGACTTCACCCTCCTTTTCATCGTAGGGCAGTGAATAGTCCGATGTCTTTTGCGAATCGTTGACCGAGAAGTCGCTGGCCTTCATGCCGAGCGGCTCAAAGATGCGGCGTCGCACGAACTCTTCCCATGTGATGCCTGAGATGCGCTCAACCAACACGCCAGCCGTCATGAACATGAGGTTGTTGTATTGATATTTCGCGTGCAGCGGTCTGCTTGGCTCCAGGTAGCGCAATCGGTCGAAGAGCTCCTTGCGCGAAAGCGGCGAGCCGTACCAGACCAAGTCGTGCCGCGGCAGCCCCGATTGATGTGTTACCAAATCGCGCGGCCGCATACGCTCCGTAGCGTAGGCGTCCTGCAGCCTGAAGTCCGGCAGATAGTCTCTCAGTGGTTTGTCCCAGTCGAGCTTTCCCTCATCGACGAGCATCGCCAACGCCGCGACTGTGAACGCCTTCGAGCACGATCCGATGGAAAAGAGAGTATCGGGCGTGACTTTCAGCCCGCGCTTGACGTCGCGGTAACCGAAGCCTTTCGCGTAGACTACCTGGCCGTCTTTGACAACGGCGACCGCGAGGCCCGGCACGTGCCAGTCCTTCATAACCTGCTCGACGAAAGCGTCCAGGCCATTGAGATTCGCGGGAACGGCGCCGTTCTGCGCTCGTGTTGGCGCTGATACCAGCAAGCAGACGGTCAGCAAGGTCGCCGACAATCGAATCAACTTGGTCATGGTTTGTCTCCAACGAACTTGAAAATGGTCAATGATATATGAGAAGGAGCCGACCTACTTCTTGTCGGTCCTATTCTCTTGCGGCAAACTGTAGATCACCTTACCGCTCGCGTCCAGGAATTCGAGTTTTGGCGCGCCGGCTGTGTTTACGGAAAGCTTGATTCGAGGCTTCCCATTCGTGTCTGAGAGCCGAACGACTGCTGCTTGTTCGCGATCTCTTCCAACCATCACCCGTTCGGCGCCGCCTGAGGTTTCTCTCAGTTCTTTCATCGCCGCGGTCTTCTCCGGCCCCTCGCTCATCTTTTCTATCGCGTCAAGCTTATCAACCACCAACCCGAGCGAGCTGTCGGGACGGTCCCAGACTCGCAAGCCAGCGTAATACTGCCCGTTGCTTTCACCGTACTGGACGCCGACGGTCTGATCTTGCAAGAACCTGTCGAAGGCAAGCAACGCGCTC
>DATFWM010000164.1:0-2462 GCA_035259295.1 Blastocatellia bacterium
CTTTCTTCATTCGCATGCTGCACATCGGCGAGTGGCCATTCTCTCGCACGACCCCAGTATCGTTGGCTCGGGTGCGCTTCTCGGTGACCGGGCCACGATGATATATTCGCAGCATGACCGAGTTTTCATGAGGAGTATTGGCACACGGGGTATGGCTGGAGGTCTCAGCCTTTCTACTGACCGGTGCCTCAAAATCTTGGCGGAGAGCAATCTATTCGAATTCATATTGATGGAGACAGTTGGCACTGGTCAGGAAGCGATCCCTTTCGGAGTTGACCGGCATCTGGTCGATCAGTCCGTCCTGGTGATGCCGCCGGACTATGGGAGTCGAATACAACTTCAGAAGATCGCGATGATTGACGTGGCGGATGTGATCGTCGTGAATAAAGCGGACCTGCAGGGCGCTCGAACTGCCCTCACCGAAATCGAGTCCAGGATTCGCACGAATCGAAAAGGCCAAAGGCTGCTCCGCACGCAGGCGAACCGGCATCGCGACGCAGGCGTCGATCAGCTTTTTGAGCTACTATTCACTGGCACTGACACTCCCCAATGACTCCTCTCGGACAAGTTGTTTTGGCCATCGAAGAATACCGCCGCTTCGTCCTTAGCGAGATCCGGAAAGCGCGCACCGATAATGAATTTGGCCAGCAGATCCTACAAAAGTGGCAAGAGGCAAAGGCTCGAATTGGAACTACGATAACCCCCACCGGACTACGGCTACCGCGCCTGGCTTTGCCGGATTTGGATGAAGCCGGAGAAATTGCGCGCTTCCTTTGCGAAGAAGGATTGCCGGGCGAATTCCCTTATCTGACGGCTGCTTATCCGGAGCAGTATCTTGAGCCGGCAGCGACAAACTCGAAGGAGAACGAAAATCGTAGGAACCACGAAAAAACAGTCATCGAAGAACCAACACGGCTGTTTGCTGGTTTAGGCTTGGCTGAGGACACAAATGCACGATTTCACTACCTGTCGCGCAACCAGCGGAGCAAGCGGTTGAGCACAGCGTTTGATGGCCCAACGCTTTATGGAGTGGGTGCGGCAGCCGACGGAGTTTTCGGCAAGATCGGGGAGGGCGGGGTAGCTATTGATACGGTGGAAGATATGGAGCGGTTGTACGCCGGATTTGCGCTCGATCAGCCGAACGTCTCGGTTTCAATGACGATCTCCGGCCCGGCGCCGATTCTCCTTGCCATGTTCCTGGTCGCGGCGAAGCATCGATTTGGCCCGGACGTCGGCCCTAAATTGCGCGGAACGATCCAAGCCGATGTCTTGAAGGAAGTGCAGGCCCAGAACGAGTTGATTTTCCCAATCGAACCATCGCTGCGGTTTCTGGCGGATATGGTGGATTATTCTTCTCGTGAGATGCCACGTTGGTATCCGATCTCGATCAGCGGATACCACATCGCCGAAGCAGGCGCGACTCCGGTTCAGCAGGCGGCCTACACCCTTTCGAATGGTTTTGCTTACGTGGACTATTTCCGGAATCGCGGCTTGGATGTGAACGTCTTTGGGCCGCGTCTCTCGTTTTTTCTGGACTGCGGGTTGGATGTCGAGTACGTCGCGCTCGCACGCGTTTGCCGGAAGATCTGGGCGATTGGCATGCGCGAGGTGTTTGGCGGAGGCAACAGGGCGCAGATTCTGAAGTTGCACACTCAGACCAGCGGCCGCTCGCTCATTGCTGCGGATTGGCACAACAACCTCACGCGCACGGCCCTGGAGTTGATGCTGGCTTGCATGAACGCGACAAATTCCTGTCACAGCAATTCTGCCGATGAACCTTTTACCACGCCGAGTGAAGAATACGCCCGCTACGCTGCCCACGCTCAGGCCATCTTGCTCGAAGAAAGCGGGTTGTTTAGGCATATGATGAACACCCTCCCAGGATCTCCCGGCATGAAAGTGGTCGGTAACGCTGTCGAAGAAGCGATCTTGGAAGAATTTTGTGAGATTGAGCAGCAGGGCGGAGTGCTTGGCGCAGTCGAGCGGCGCTACCAGCGGAGCCAGATTCAAGCGTCCGGCCATAGTTTGGAAAACCAGATTTACGACGGGGTTCGTCCAGTGATCGGCTTGAATCGATATTACGATCAAGGTAGGGACTGGCCTGAGGTCCGGATGATGCGTACCTCGAAGGAGCAGAAGCAATCACAACTGGATCGCTTGCAGGATTTTGAAGAGCGGCATGCCGGAGAATCTGAGCGGTGCCTGGACCGCCTATCGGACGTGGTCGATAACGGAGGCAACGTCTTCGAGGAGTTAACGCGGACGGTCGAACATTGTGCGCTCGGCCAGATTACCGAGCGGTTGTGCGAAGTTGTGGGAAAATTTCGGCCGATGGTGTGATGTAGTGCGCCACTGGCGTTTCAGTCGAGATTCCGAAGTTGAGGGAATCGTGCTCGTCCTCGTCGTCGTGCTCGATCTGTGGGACTTCGGCGCCGAAAAGAGAGCCCCGATTCTTCGGCAAT
>DATFWM010000165.1:0-9218 GCA_035259295.1 Blastocatellia bacterium
CGAAATCCGCGTCGCCCATGAACTCGGCTCGATCGGCGAACGCTCGTCGTTGCGATTCGACGAGCAGATGTATGGTATCCGACGAACCCGACCCAAGCTCGGCTAGATTGTAGTGCTCGAGAATATTCAACATCTCGAGCAGCGCAGCTCCACCCGACGACGGCGGTGGCATCGTGATGATCTCGTAACCGCGATACATTCCCTTGAGCGGCTTGCGAATCGTCGGCTCGTATTCCTTTAAATCTTTGGCTGTGATCAATCCGCCGTTGGCTTTCATGTCTTCAACGATCATCTCGGCCGTCTTGCCTTCGTAAAACTCGCGTGGGCCTTTCTCTTTCAGCCGCGACAGCGTCGCCGCAAGCTCAGGTTGAACGAGTCGCTCGCCTTCTTCATAAAACTTGCCGTCCCGGAGGAAGATTCGCTTGCTGTCGGGAAATTGCGATAGAAATTTTTCGGCGCCTTGCAAGCCGCGAGCTAGATGATAATTGACAGTGAAGCCTTCGGCGGCGAGCTTGCGCGCGGGCTCGATGACGTCGGCCCACTTCAGCTTGCCATGACGTTCAAGCGCGAGCGATAAACCGGCGACGCTTCCCGGCACGCCGACGGCTTTGTAGCCGATGGTTGAAGCTCCTTTGATCACGTTGCCGTCTCTGTCGAGATACATATTTCGCGAGGCGGTAAGCGGCGCGCGTTCGCGATAGTCGACGATCTCGGTGTCGCCGTTCGCTCGTCGAATCATCATGAATCCACCGCCGCCGATGTTACCTGCCGAAGGCCACGTCACCGCCAGCGCAAGCCCAACTGCAACTGCCGCGTCGATCGCGTTGCCGCCCCGCTGCATGATCTCCACGCCGACTCGCGAAGCGATCTCGCTCGTCGATGCGACCATCCCGTGCCGCGCGCGAGCCGGCTCGCGCGAAGCCCCGCGAGGAGCAATCGGCAACGACGCCAGAAGCAGCAAGGCCAGCGCTACTGTGCATGTTGGTTTTTTCATTTCTTCCTCCGCGAACACGCCCGTGGAACATAACGATTAAATTGCTAGCTTGTAAGGGCGGCCCTCCGTGGCCGCCCCTCATTCGATCGCTCTTATCGTGGCGCGGCGAGGGGCGGCCACGGAGGGCCGCCCTTACAAGTGTGATTTAGGCCTACTAGTTTATCGAAACGTGCCCGCATACCAGACAATCAACTGCTTCCCCACAAACAGCGCTATTATCCCAGCCGGACCAAGAAAGACCCCAAACGGAATTTGCATTTTCATATTACCACCACGTACTAAGATCAGCATCACACCGATCAGCGATCCGAGCAGTGACCCAATGAAGATTGTCAGCAACGTGAGCTGCCATCCTAAGAACGCTCCCACCATCAACATCATCTTCACGTCGCCCAGTCCCATCCCCTCGACGTGCCTCAAGCGATAGTACACTTCGCGAACGGCCCACAGTGCTCCTCCACCTGCTGCGGCTCCCAACACCGAAGCGAACAACGACACCGCCCAGTCAGGCGCAGCTTCAAGGCTGAACGGTCTCGGTGTGTGAGCTAGAACCCACGGATCCGGAGCAAACGCCCGCAAGACCAGCAGCAGCAATAGGCCGGGATAGGTGATCTTGTTCGGCAGAAGTTTATGGCGCAGGTCAATGAACACCAGCGGGACAATCAATGAAACAAAGACGATGTCTGCTATCAGCGGCAGCCACTTTCCGCCTATGATCTGATCGCGATGAACTATGAAAAGAGAAATGTAGAGCCACGCGACGAGCAGCTCAACGGTCGGGTAGATCGGCGAGATTCGCGCTCCGCAGCTTCGACATCTTGCTCGAAGCAGCACCACGTAGCTGAAAACCGGAATGTTGTCATACCACTTGATCTCGGCGCTACAAGCCGGGCAGCGCGAGCCGGGAAAGACGATCGACTCGCCAAGCGGGAGGCGATGAATAACGACATTTAGGAAACTGCCGATCAGAAGCCCAAAAACAAAAACGGCCAGACCGATGAACCACAATGGAGGTGTTTCCATCAGCACCTTTCGTATTGCTTCGATCTTGGGAGAACATTCTGGCCGTTCAACCTTCTGAGTTCAAGCCGCCTGCGAGCACGACGGCTCGTGCCAGTCTTCTGGCGCGAGTAGAATCAAGCTGTGAACGAGCCGGCCACAGACGTGCTGGTTATCGGGGCCGGCGTTGCGGGACTCGCCGCAGCACGCGAAATTGGCGCGGCTGGATTCAGCGTCGCCGTGCTTGAAGCGCGAGATCGCATCGGCGGACGGATCTTCACGATTCGCGACGACAAGTGCCCCGCACCCATCGAGCTGGGAGCGGAGTTCGTCCACGGAAGGCCGCAAAAAACTCGCGAGATCGTTAACGCGGCAGGCTTGAGGCTTTACGAGGTCGCCCAGAGTCACTGGCAATTTCGCGACGGAATCCTCATTAAGTCGGGTGAATTCTGGTCCGAGCTCGACCAGATCATGAATGGCATGAAAGACGTGCGCGAGCGAGACCTCTCCTTCAATGAGTATCTCGATAAGTACTGCGGCGATCAATCAGACGAAGCGAAATCGATCGCGACGATGTTCGTTCAGGGCTTCCACGCGGCGCGCGCCGATGTTGTCAGCGTAAAGAGTTTGAATCAAGGCAACGACGCTGCAGATCAAATCGAGGGTGACAGACAGTTCAGAATCTCTGGTGGGTACGACGGCCTGGTCCAGTGGCTCGAGCGCGAATGTCGTTCCGCGGGTGTGAGCTTTCATCTCAATGCAGTTGTTAACGAGGTGCGCTGGAGTAGGAACAACGTCGAGGTGACGACGGACAGGGAACGCCACTACGAAGCCGCTCGGGCGGTCGTGACTTTGCCGCTCGGCGTGTTGCAAGCGCCGTCAACAGAGACAGGGGCGGTGCGATTTGTCCCGGAGATTACAGATAAGCAAGTTGCGGCGCGCGCATTAAGGATGGGACCGGTGGTTAAGATCAACCTTCTATTCCGCGAGGCGTTTTGGGAGAATCTCGATCTCCCATCGACGGACGGGCGTGAGCGGCTCGCAAACCTCGGTTTCATTCACTCTGCAGGCGAGCCGATTCCAACGTGGTGGACGCAGCTCCCGGTGCGCGCGCCGATGCTTGTGGGATGGGCGGGCGGCCCCGCAGGTGAGAAACTCCACGGCGACAAGCAGCTAATCATCGATCGCGCCCTCAATTCACTGAACCGCATCTTCGGGATCTCAAACTCATGCGTTGAGGATTCGTTGCAGGCCGTGTACATGCACAACTGGAATCAAGATCGCTTCACACGAGGCGCCTACAGCTATGTTGCGGTTGGCGGGCTGGACGCGCAGGCACAGCTCGGCCGGCCAGTCGAAGACACGCTTTTCTTCGCCGGCGAAGCCACAAACACTGGAGGTCACAGCGGCACGGTTCACGGCGCGATCTCGACCGGTCTCCGCGCAGCTCGCGAAGTCCTGTCAAGCTTTGGGATATAGCGTGGTCCGTTAGCCCGGTAGTTCGCGGCGAACCTCCTCAGCTTTCTTGTCTTCGCGGAGGCCTTGAAACGAAGGGTGCCGAATCGATCCGTCAGCGGTCCATTCGGTGAAAGCCACTCCAGCCACCAGCTTGGGAGTGACCCATTCAGCTTCGCGCAACCCAGGATCTTTCGGCATATTGGCGAAAGGCGACGACTGGCGCGCGATGCCATCGAGCTTCTTCTTCAACTCGCGCCGAAGCTTATCGCTAAAGCCTGTGCCGACGCGCCCAGCATATTTCAACTCGCCTTTCTCATACACGCCAAGGATCAGCGAGGCGAACGGCAGGCCCTTGTCGGAATGCGTGTAACCGGCGATGACGAATTCTTGCCGCTTGCTGCATTTGACTTTGAGCCAGTTGCGCGTTCGCGCGGATTTGTAGGGCGCCGAGGCCAGCTTCGATACGATGCCTTCCAGCCCGCGCTCGCATGCTTTCTTAAAGAAGATCTCGCCGTTTCCTTCAATGTGATCGCTGTAACGCAACGAACCGCGTTGATCGATTAACGAGAAAAGCTCTTTGAGCGCCTCCTTTCTGTCTTTGAGCGACGCTTCGGTCAAATCGAAGCCGTTAAGATACATCAGGTCGAAGACTTCAAAGACAAACCCGGCGTCGGTCTTTCCGATCAGCTGCTGAAGCTTCTGAAAACTCGACAGGTGCTTTGCATCGAAAACTACAACTTCACCATCAAGCATGGCGCTGGCAGCCGGTAACGACTTCACGACTCGCGAGAGGTTCGGGAACTTTACGGTCCAGTCTTTTTGGTGGCGAGTTAGGAAAGTGACTTTGCCGCGCTCGATGCGACAGATCAGCCGATAGCCATCAAACTTCAACTCGTGAAACCAGTTGTATCCCGAGGGTGGTTCGTCGACCAATGTGGCGAGTTGCGGCGCGATGAAATCCGGCATCGCACGCTCGTGTGCCCCCCGCATGCTCTTGAGATCTTTTACAATCGATGCGCGATTTTTCACAGATCGAGTTTAGACCTGGCGCGCATCAACCGGAAGCGGCCTGGAACTTTTGTCCGTCCCAGTAGAAGACGTCGCCGGCGATCGGCAGCCTAGATAGATCGGCGAACTGCGGCGGGTTGTCGAAGAACCTTGCTACCTTGAAGTGAAATGCCTGGACTGAAGGTGACGAGATGTAATCCTTATAGATCTTCTCGAAATCGCCTTCGTAATCAACCACCGCAGCGAACAGTCCATTACCGTGGCATATCGTCACACCCTTTATGCCATCGATTTTCGAGATGGCCTGCGATGGGAATTCGATAGGCAGGTCGTGAACGAGTTGCTGCTCGCAGCGGGGTTTCAAATTAGATAGGAATACAACTGTGCGAATCGCCATCTTAATCACCTCCTGGACAGAATTATTCCGTCACGGCAAAGCTACGCCCTGGGATCGCAGCGTCGTGTTTCGCTTAGTTCCCGGTAATAGATGTTTCATTTCCGTATTGGTGACGCCGCGCGCGAGCAAGCCAAGCCCCAAGGTGCTTGCAGTCGTACCCAGGACACCGCGTCGCTTTAGGCCGAAGAGCGTAAGCGCGCCTCCTACAGCGCCTGCCAGGAACCTCGCAGCCGGCGACCAGTTGCTTTGCATAAACTCGAAGCGCTCGCCGGGTCGCCTAACTCCGCCTTGCAGGCCCGGTACATCACCCGCCTCCTTGTGAGGTTCGAGATTATTCATCACATCGTTGACGCCCGCGACCGAAGACACGCAGTCCATTAGCGGCTCGACTTCAATTTCGAGGATCGGGCCGCTAAGCGTTATCGTTCCTCGATCGGCGGTCACCTCGATTGAATGCGGATGCGAAACGACTCGGCCCAGCTTTGACCTCACGCGCGCGACCAGCGCCTCATCCGACGCGTCTTCTTTTTGGAACAGCGCTTTAGCGCCGGCCGCTATTCCGTAAGCTCGGTTGCGAATGTCGCGCGAGGTCGTCTGGATCGCGTCTTCAATCTTGTTAATCGCACGATCGACTTTGTCACGCAGCATGGCGCGTCGTCGCTTCCCGCGGTCCGGGTCAAGCGCGTACATCAACCCTGCGCCCAAGCCGATGCCCCCTATCATAACGAGTGCTTTGTTCATTTGGTTGTTCCTCCGTTGCAAAGTTAGTAGTACGGCCTTTAGGCGGAAGTTGTACGCAATACGCGCGAAGACTCGAGAACACGAGCTTCCGCCTAAAGCCCGTACTACGAACCTTCACGCTTTTGCAGCGATGCTCTTCTTGAGCACCTCCATGATGTCCACAACTTTGCCTTCTTCATCTTTCTCCGGCTCTATTTCGACAACGTCCTTGCCTTTCGAGAGCTTCTTTTTCACCAGCTTCAGAAGCCGTTCGGTTTCTTCATCCTTGATCTCCTTCAGTGTCGGCTTGCTCTCCGATTTCTTGTCAATCAACTTTTCAAATCGTCGCACGGCTGCCTTCGGCGGCCCTTTCTTTTTTTTCGGCAGCCCGATGTTTTCGGGCGAACGCAATTCGTCTGCAAACCTAAGGGTCTCCGCGCGGAGTATTCCGTTCTTGGAAAAGATCGCGACCAGATACTCTTTTCCGCGCATCACGAAAGTCGCGATTCCGGCGCGCCCCTCCTTCTCCATCGTTTCGGCGAGCAGTCGATAAGCCTTCTCGGTTTCTCCCCCAGGCGTGAGGAAGTAACCGCGCTCAAAATAAATCGGCGGGATTGAATCCTGCTCGACAAACCGACGAACATCTATGTCGCGCGTCTTCTTAGGCTCAAGTCGCTCGAGCTCCTCATCTGTTACGGGCACGTACTTGCCCTTTTCTATTTCGTAACCTCGGATCATCCGGTCATCGTCGAGTTCGCGGCCGCTCTCTTGTGAGTAATATCGGCGGCTCAAGGGCACGCCATCAGGGCCGACCATCCGCAGCGAAGAGCGGCTTGGTCGGGTTGCCGGAAACAGATTGACCGGGACGCTGACCAGTCCGAACGTGATTGTTCCGGACCACATTGGCCTCGCGCCGCCACGTTCTTCGTCGCCATTCTTTTCAGCTCGCTTAGGCAGCCTTCTTCTCCTTCTTCAACTGTTTGACGCTTCTTTCGAGTGCGCTTTCAAGCGAGGTCGTAGCGCGTTTTGAGCGCACGACGTGCAGCTTGGGCGCTTTGTGCTTGGCTTTCTTTTCTATGAACTCGAGAACTCGGTCGCGGTACTCGTCGCGAAATTCGGTTGGATCGAATTCGCCCTCTAGCGCTTCGACAAGCTGCGTAGCCATCTTTAGTTCCTTGTGATCCAGGTCGCGCCCGGCGGGCGTTGGTAAGTCCTTCGCCGAAACAACTTCCTTCGGATCTCGCAGGGTCACCAGGAAGAGATAATCTCCTTCCGCACGAAGGACGCCAGAGTATTCCTTCTTACGCATAACCCACCGCGCGATTCCTTCTTTCTCTTTGCTGTTGAGCGCTTCGGCGAGCGCAAAGTACGTCTCCTGATTTCCGTCCGGCCCCAGATAGTAAGGACGTTCGAACATTTGAGCGTCTACGGTTGCCGGCGGAACGAAGTGAGTGATCTCAATGTCGCGTGAAGGCTCGGGCTCGAGGCTCTCAAGCTCGTCGCCGTGCAAGATTACAAACGTGCCGGGCTCGACTTCGTAGGCCTTTTGAATCTCGTCAGACGGAACCTCTTTTCCTGTCTCCGGGTTCACCATATGCTGTTTGACCCGGTTCATTGTTTTCTCCTCGAGGATGTTGAAATGAACGGTGCGATCAACCACAGCCGAATATAAGTCAACGGGAATGCGGGTCCCGTTTAGTTTCAACTTAGCTTTCCAAATCGCGCGAGCCGCCATTTTCAAGCTCCGATATCAAAGCTCTTGCAAACGACACATATCAATTCCGCGGCGGTGCCATCAGCGCACACACAACAAATCGAGATTCCGCAGGCGACGCAGAGGTATTCCGTTCCATATACATACGACTGCCCGCATTCAGAACAGAGCCCGCCGTCTCCCGCCAGCCACCATCTCAATCTGCGTCGGGCTTTCGCCATCACTTTCACAGAAGAAGCACTTTCGGTTCCAGAAGTTTTAGCGGCGCCTGGCGACATCTCTGGTCGTTCGAGATGACGGGATGTTGATATTGAACGCGCGGTTGATTGTGATATACTCGCCCAAACCAAGTAACACGTCGATGGTTCAGGAGCCACCCATGAGCGAACACGCGAGCAGATTTACCAAGGAAGAATTGGAAAAACAAAAACTGTTGGCCGAGATAGCCAACTTGAAAAGGACCTGGATCAAGAACCCCGCTTCGTGGGTGTCCATATTGACTATTGTTCTTGCTTTGTTCGGCCTCGCATTTCAATACCGCAACCATCAAATTGAAACGCAGGTAGCGGAGAGTAACCTGAAAGACGCGAACAATAAGCTGAACGACGTGAAGACTAAGCTGACCGCTGCTCAAGATGAGCTGAATCAGAAGGAGCCGCGTTTGAAACAAATCGACGGAGAGATTGACAACGCGACAACTGCCTTGAAGAACCTGACTTCCGAACGAGAAGACGTTCAAAAACAACTTGACGCGTTGAATGCTCAGCTCAAGGATCTGGAGGCAAAGGCCAATAACTTGCCCAAATCAAGTGACAATCAGAAGATTCAAGAGTCGGTGAGGCTGGCTTCCGCCACAATCGCCGATCTACAGAAAAGGAACCAGACGATCCTGGACAAGTCCAAGTCGGTAACGGACGCGCTGGGACGCGTGAAGGCCAAGACTTCGGTTGTGCGTCAATAGAAGCTCTAATGCAAACAGTCGGAAGTGGCTCTGATCACTGGGTAAAATAAGCGGACTGCAGTATTTCAAACTCGCCGGTTGCATCGTTCGAAGAAGGGTGATGGTTCCACTGAAGGTCGCGGCTCAAGCGGGCCCACGCATTTACCTCACATGAAAATCCTCCAAGTTTGTTCGGCGACCGAGATGGGAGGCGGCGAAGTTCACGTCGCCGACCTGGTTCGCGGATTAACTGAAAGAGGGCACGCGGTCTATCTGGCAGTCAGGCCCGAGAGCCCTTTGCGCCGCGCGTTGGCGGGAGTGATCGCATCTTGGCATGAGGTGCCGCTTCGCAACTCGCTCGACCTTCAGTCCGCGCGCGAGATCGCCGACCTAGTCAACACGCACGACATAGATATCGTGCACGCGCACATGGGCCGCGACTACCTCGTGGCGGCGTTGGCTTGCAGGCAAACGAATGGCGTCAAGTTGGTGTTGACTCGGCATCATTACCTGCCTTTGAAACGCAATGCGCTTTATCGATGGATGCTGCGCGATGTGGCGGCGGTCATCGCGGTCTCCGACACGGTGCGCGAGTCGGTTATCGAGCGGCTTGCTCTTCCGCCCGATCGCGTTCACACATTGCCGAATTGGATCGATCCCGCGCGCTTCAAGCCGATCGATCGGGACGCCGCGCGAGCAATGTTCCGGTTGCGAGCCAACATAGTCGTCGCTTGCATCGGTCAACTGACTCCAGCAAAGGGCCAGGAAGAATTCATTCGCGCCGCGGCGACCGTGGGGCGTATGCGCTCCGACGTCGAGTTCTTGATTGTGGGCGAAGAGCAGGAAAAGGACGAGCCTTTTACCGCAAATCTGAAGCGCCTGTCCGCGTCGCTTGGCGTCGGAGACAGGTTCAGGTTTATGGGCCACGTGCGTCACATGCCCGAGTTGCTGGCGGCGGTGGATGTGGTAGTCGTTCCGTCGTGGGACG
>DATFWM010000166.1:0-4565 GCA_035259295.1 Blastocatellia bacterium
CGTCGCGCTTCTTGGCGATGATGTCGACTGCTCTCATCTCACAATCTTTGTATTCTGGCTCTCAGCTCCGGGTCTTTCACTTCTTTGAGGACGGGCTTCTTGAGCCAATCGGTCAGGTCGATCTTCCACTGCCGGGCGATAAGTCGTGCTTGGGCAACTTGCGAATCGCCGAGGATGATTCGTGCCTGGTAATCGCTGATGAAGGTCACGGTTGACTCATTGGCAACTCGTCTGGCCGCAGCCTCCGGAGACAGCGGCATGGCTTGAAGATACTGAGTCGCCATACCGAGCATGAAATAACCAAGGAACTGATCGGCGTTTGTGATCTGCGCGTTTTGCAGCTCTTGCTGATACCGCGGATCCTGGCGAGCCGCTTCATAAACGAGGCCGACCAGATCCAGCGTGCGCTTTGCCGAATGGCGCTTGAACGTGGCGACGTTCTGAGTGAGAAACGCCTTCATCATTTCGTAAGCTGCAGCGCGGATGGCTTTGGTTGACTCGTCCCGAGAGCGTTTGTCGATCGAGCCAAGACTCGTGGCTGAGCCCACCAGTGACCAGATTATCAAGACTGCCGCAAATGCAATTGTCTTTTGCTTCATAAGATCCCACTCGAAGTCCCTGCGCAGCTTCTGCGTGCTCTGCGGTTATTCGCTCTGACGCATACGAATCGGGCTTCACCGCAGAGACGCAGAGCACGCAGAGATCACGCAGAGAGTCACTCGGGGAAATTAAGCACTCTTCTGCGGATACCATCCTTTAAGACTGGCACGTTGAAGTTTATCAGCAATCCGACCGACCAACCTCCCAGTCTCAAATAAGTCAAGAGCTGCGCATCATCTATCGGCGTTAAGGCTTGAACGGCCTTGACCTCAACGGCAACCAGTCTGGCAACGAGGAAGTCAAGTCTATAAGCTCTTTCAATTCTGATGCCTTTGTAGTCGACGTCGATCCAAACTTCGCGTTGGTACGGCATCCCTCTCAGAGCCAATTCCCTTGCTAGACAATATTGATACGCTGACTCCAGCAATCCGGGACCGAGCGTCCGATGTATCTCAATAGCGGCTCCGATTACTTCATTAGTTATCTGATTAGGATGGAGGTTCATCTCTGCGCCTCCTCTGCGTACTCTGCGTCTCTGCGGTGAATGAGCGCGACCACTTGCGCGGCTATTGCTTCGCCGCGACCGATTGCCTCGAGACCTTCGTTAGTCTTTGCTTTGATGCTCACGCGATCAACATCGATCTGAAGCGCGGATGCCAGCCGTTCTCGCATAGCCTGAACGTATGGTTGAAGCTTCGGGCGCTCTGCCACAACCGTCCCATCAACGTTGGCCACGCGAAACCCTCGATCGCTCATCAGTTCCATTACGCGCTTGAGAAACTCCAGGCTTGAAACCTCCGCCCATTGAGGATCGCTGTCGGGGAAGTGCGTCCCAATGTCCCCGAGCGCCGCAGCTCCCAGCAGCGCATCACAGAGCGCGTGAATCAGCACATCCGAATCGGAGTGCCCAAGCAAGCCCTTCTCGAAAGGAATGTCCACGCCACCAAGGACGAGCTTCCTGCCTTCGGCTAGTCGGTGGATGTCGTAACCTATGCCTATGCGATTGTCGTAACTCATCGGCTCAACTGAAGAACTCCGCCTGTATGATTTCCGCCAACCTCAGATCAAACGGCCGTGTAATCTTTATGTTGATCGGCGAGCCTTCGACCACCGACATGCGATGGCCGATGCGCTCGACCAGTTGCGATTCATCCGTGCCCATGAATTGGTCTGCGTAAGCTCGCTCGAATGCTTCGCGAATTATCGAGTATCGAAAAGCCTGAGGCGTTTGCGCGTAGTAGATGCGTCGCCGGTCGAGTGTCCGCTGAACTCTTCCAGACTTCACTTGCTTGATTGTATCAGTCGCAGCAAGCGCCATCAGCGCGGCTCCTGTGCTCACAGCGCGTTCAATCACACCGCGGATTTCGTCAGGCTTCACAAACGGCCGAACGGCGTCGTGAACCACTATTATCCCCGCATTCTCTTCTCTCACGACTTGAAGACCGCGGTAGACGGAATCCTGACGCTCGGCTCCCCCGCCCACGACCCGCGCAACTTTTCTTAATTGATAACGAGAGATCAGTCCGAGCACCTCGCTGGTGAGGCTAGGCTGCAAGACAAGGATGATCTGATCAACCGCCTCGCACTGCTCGAAGCGCTGGAGCGTATGTACGATCACGGGCACGCCACCAAGCTCCATCATCTGCTTGGCGCGGTCGGCGTGCATGCGAGCGCCCAGCCCGGCGGCGGGGATTATCGCTGTGTTGAGCTTGCGTTCGGTCACTGCGAGGCCGAGTTATGTCGCGGAGCGGCCGCGCGCGCGTCGTCGGAGAACCGACCGAAGATCATCTTGCCCGCCGTCGTTTGAAGCACGCTGGTCACCGACACGTCGACGTTCTTGCCGATCATCCTCCGCGCGTTGTCGACCACCACCATCGTGCCGTCGTCGAGATAGGCCACGCCCTGGTTATATTCCTTACCTTCCTTCAAGACGAAGACCCGCATTATCTCGCCGGGCAGCACGACCGGCTTCAGCGCGTTGGCGAGCTCGTTGATGTTGAGCACCGAGACGCCTCTGAGTTGCGCCACTTTGTTGAGATTGAAATCGTTGGTGACGATCTTGGCTTCGATCTGCCGGGCCAGCTCGATCAGCTTGTGATCGACCTCGCGCACGTCGGGGAAGTCAGCCTCGCTGATGATGATCTCGTAGCTGCCCTTCTTTTTCTGAAGCCGTTGAAGTATGTCGAGACCGCGACGCCCGCGATTGCGTTTGATCGAGTCGGCGCTGTCGGCGATCTGTTGGAGTTCGCGCAGCACGAACTGAGGGATCACCAGTGTGCCCGCCAGGAACCCGGTCTCGGCGATGTCGGCCACCCGTCCGTCGATGATCACCGATGTGTCCAGTATCAGGGAGTGCGCTTTACCTGCTCCCTTTTCAACGAAGATGCCTCCAAGCGCGGTCAGGTCAAGATAATCTCCCTTGACTGCGCCGACTATCAATCCAACATAACCCATGAACAGCGTAAGCGTGAGGGTTAGGAAAGATTTAAACTCTTCGGGTATCGCATGCTGCGCGGCTATGATCCAACCAATTAACGAAGCGCCTGCGATGCCAAGTACTGACCCGACCGCTCCGCCGATAAGAGTCTTAAGAGTGGCTTTGCGAATCCGGGTCTCGAAGAAGATTATCGAGACTGCAAGTACTCCCCCTATGATCGCCGATATAAACGGATTTCCCTCGCTGGGCTTCGGGAAAGGTTTCAGGAAGTAACCTGCACTCACGAGCGCCGCGACGAAGACGATACGAATCAGAGAAACATCAACTTGCATATTACCTCCGTACGTCTTATCTATCGCCCGAGCCGTTCCTGCTTTACGACGCTGCGAATAGTTAAGCTGAGTTGTGAAAGAACAAACCGAACGCGTTCATTATAAAGAGCAATGAGCAAAGAGCAAAGGGAATAGAGCAAAGAAAATTGAGGATTGAGGATCGAGGATGGCGACCTGCAATATCCTCAATCCTCGATCCTTACGCGATTCGTCACTCCCGAGTTGACGATATTTGGCAGCGAGTCATTCGTCGACTTCCAGGATTCCTTGAATCACACAACTTACGGCTACCTGCGCGGGGCAGAATCGCTGGCACGAGCATTGCCAAACTGACCGACGTAGCTTTAAAGAGTTACGCGGTGGTCGGGGGAACGGGGGCTCTGCCGGCCGCCGCTAGACTGAGAGAAGCGACAGACAAAGCAACAATAAGCTGAGGGGGATGAGGTAACGGGGGCTACGTCATCCCCTTTGGTTTTTGTGCCCGCCATCGCACGCATCATAGCATTGGCCTTTCCCGGGTCACACGCCTACAATTGCAATTCATCTAAATGACGGACCGATCAATTCGAAGGATAATCGAACCAAAGTACGGCCGCTTGCTCGACGACTTCCGAGCCGGCGATGTCTATCACCATCCGTGGGAAGTTACGATCGACGACGGTATGCTCGCGATGTTTGCGGCGTCGTTTCTCGATCCAAACCCGCTGTATTCGAGCCGGCGTTTTGCCTGTGAGCTTGGCTTTCGCGACCGGGTGATTCATCCGCTGGTGCTGCTGAATCTCGCGCTGAGCTTCACCGTTCACGACGTTTCCGAGCAAGCCATCGCACACCTCGCTTACATTGACTTGAAGTTTCCAAATGCGGCTTATTCTGGCGACACGCTTTCGGTCTACTCCGAGATTCTCGGCATCCGAGGGTCGGAATCAAAGCCCGATCGCGGCGTCGTCCATCTTCGCACTACCGGAGTCAACCAAGACGGCCTCGTGGTTGTGAGCTTCGAGCGCAAGGCGTTGATTCCGACCGGCAAGCTCGAAGCCCGCGCGCATCCCGAGGTTCAAGCTGCCGTCGTCAAATCAGAGAGCTTGCCTGAAACGCCGCCGGAATTGCGCGGCGATGTTAATCTTCCGTCGTGGGCAGGACGGCCACGGGGGGTGTTCGAAGACTTCCAAGAGGGTGACGTTATTCTTCACAGCACC
>DATFWM010000167.1:0-2907 GCA_035259295.1 Blastocatellia bacterium
GTCTTGGAGCTCAGAGGCAACGAATGAATCGAGGCGCGAACCCGCCGCTTCAGGAGGTACGTTTAGCAGTTGAAGCTCAGCACTCAAGACGGATAGACATGTAGGAGCGGCCCTCCGTGGCCGCCCCTCTTTGCTAACAGAGACTTCCGTTGCAAGGGGCGGCCACGGAGTGCCGCCCCTACACGAACTTCACGAAACCTGAGCAGCAACGTCTTGTCGATGCGCAACTCTCTCAACGGCACGACGCCGAAAACTATAGAGCGTCAAGCCAAGACCAAGCGCGAACATTATTATCGAAATAAACTGCGAAGTTGAGAGCCCGAACACCTGGCCGCGCGGATCATCGCGCCAAAACTCTATTGTGAATCGCGCGATGCCGTATAGTATCAAGTACGAATAAACGATTTGGCCAGGGAACGCGCGGCGCTTGCGGAGCCATATCAAGGCTCCAAAAATCAGCAGGTTCGCTACCGCTTCGATCAACTGAGTCGGCACGAGCGCTGAATCGATCGGCACGCCGGTCAGCTCACTCGCCTTCTCGGTGAAGCGAACCCCTATCCACGATGTTGTCGGCTTGCCCCAGCAGCAGCCGGCTGAAAAACACCCGAGCCTTCCGATCGCGTGACCAAACGCGACTGCGGGAGCAAACGCATCCGCAGTCTTACCCCAAGGCAACCGCCACCTGCGCATCAGAATCACGCTGACAATCAGCGCGATCACGAAGCCGCCGTAATAAACTCCGCCCGACCGCCAGAGGTCGAACGAAAACATTCGACGCCACTCGCCTCGATAATCATTCCATTCGGTGATCACCATCAGAAGCTTCGAGCCGATCAGCGCCGAAGCAAGGATGTAAAGTCCGAGGTCATAGATTCGATCCTTGGGCAGGCCGTCGCGCGCCGCGAGTCGCGCAGTCAGCCACAGCGCCGCGATGAACGCAATTGCGAGCAGGACTCCGTAAGTCGCTATCGGGATTCCGAGCCCGGGTATTTTGAATAACTCTGGAAACATTATTACTCCAAAAACTGTCCGTAGTCCGTGGTCAGTAGTCCGTTGGCTCTTCAGAGCGCCACGGACTACTGACAACGGACTACGGACTACGGACTTTCATTAGATGATTCTGCTGCCTCTATTACTGCCCTCTCGGCTTTAGGCGAGAGGAACAACTCGATAGCCATCAGCGCAGCGCCGATCGTTATTGCCGTGTCCGCCACGTTGAACACCGGCCACTGATAACTCTTATAATAAACCAGGATGAAATCGATAACGCGGCCCAACCGGAACCGATCAATCAGGTTGCCGCAGATCCCAGCCGCCAGCAGCGACAGCGACCACAGCAGCAAGGTGTTTGAACTCGGCGTGCGCCGCATGTAGTAGACCACTACCATGATAGCCGCAATTGAAATCGCGACAAGCAACCATTTCACGTTGCCGTTGTTCAACATGCCAAAAGCGATTCCGGGATTTTCCGTGTAGCTCAGCTTCAAGAATCCCTTAATCACTTCGATCTCATCGCCTTCGCGAAGCTTAACTGAGATCCAGTATTTTGCGAGTTGATCGAATGCCATAACCAGCGCTGCGATGCACAGGTACCAGAGCTTCGTCGCGCCGGCTTTGGCGGTTACTACTTCTGAGGCCATCAAGCTTGTTACTCCTACCTCTAAGGATGAAGGTTCGGGTCGTCTGCTGGCAAGTCCTTAATTACCTTCCCCATCCCTGTTCGATCTGTCTCACGCATCGGGCGTCGATCGTCGGGAAGCGCTCGTCACTGCCAACGGTCAGCGACCAGTTCCAGCATCGCTCACACTTCTTACCTTCTGCGTGTTCAACCTGGACCTGCAAGCCTTCAGCGTCCGACCGCTGAAGTGCGACTTGCGACACGATGAAGATCGCCGGCAACTGATCTTCGTAGCGTTCGAGCAGATCAAACAACTCGCCGCCCGCCCGCAATGTTACCTTAGCTTCCAAAGACGCGCCGATTAACTTCTCGTTGCGTTTCTCTTCAAGCGCCTTCTGCACCGCCGACCGGACTGTTAGTAACCGCTCCCATGTTGCCAACAATGGCGCGTCGTCGTTGTTTGCCGGGGCGTCCGGAAACTCGGCGATGTGCACCGAAGCTTCGCGCTTCCCCGGCAGGCTCTCCCAAATCTCGTCCGCAGTGAAAGCAAGTACAGGCGCAAGCAGCCGAGTGAACCCGTCGACAATTTCATAAAGCGCTGTCTGCGCGCTTCGCCGCCCAACCGACTTCGGCGCAAACGTGTACAACCGGTCTTTCAAGATGTCGATGTAGATGTTTGAGAGCGTCACCGTCGCGTAGCTGTAAAGCGCGTGGTACACGGTGGTGTAATCGAAGCGCTTGTAGGCGTCGATCACCTTGCGCGCGATTTCGCGGCTCGCCGCCAGCGCCCAGCGGTCCACTTCCCACATCTGATCCGGCGAAACTCGGTCGCGCTCGGGATCGAAGTCACCGATGTTGCCGAGCGCATAGCGGGCCGTGTTGCGAAGCTTGCGATAAGCATCGACCACTCGAGTCAGAATCTCATCCGACACTCGAACGTCTTCGGTGAAGTCGGACGACGCAACCCACAACCGAAGTATTTCCGCCCCGTGCTTGTCGATGACTTCGTAAGGCGATATGGCGTTGCCCAGCGACTTGTGCATAGCCTTGCCTTCGCCATCGACCGTCCAGCCGTGGGTGACCACTGTCTTGTAAGGCGCCCGGTCGTGTGCTGCCAGCGCTATCATCAGCGACGAGTTGAACCATCCGCGATACTGATCGGGGCCTTCAAGGTAGACGTCTGCGGGCCACGGCAGCTTGCGCTCGCGCTCAAGGACCGCGATGGACGAAGAGCCAGCATCGAACCAGACGTCAAGAATGTCCATCTCCTTCGTGAAGCGCGACCCGCC
>DATFWM010000168.1:0-5130 GCA_035259295.1 Blastocatellia bacterium
CCGCCTACCGCGTGCACCGCCCATACCGCAAGCACGATCACCATTCCCATCTTCAGCACGAATTGAAACAGGTCGGTCACCAGCACTCCCCACAATCCCGAGATTGTTGTGTAAAAAGCGGTGAAGATCAGGATGCCGACAACGACAGTCACTGCGCCGCGTTTGTCGAGCCCGAGCGTGGTCTGAAGTATCTTGACCATCGCCAGATTGACCCAACCCATAATAATGCAGTTGATCGGTAATCCTAGATACAGTGCCCTGAAGCCACGCAAGAACGCCGCCGGCTTGCCCGAATAGCGAAGCTCGGCGAATTCGATGTCGGTCATCACCCCGGCTCTTCTCCAAAGACGCGCGTAGAGGAACACCGTGAGCATCCCGCTCATCACAAAGTTCCACCACAACCAGTTTCCTGCGATGCCGTTCTTAGCGACGAAACCGGTGACCGCGAGCGGCGTGTCGGCAGCGAAGGTGGTTGCGACCATTGAGGTGCCCGCAAGCCACCACGGCACGTCTCGACCCGAAAGAAAGAAGTCGGTGGTGCTGCCCCGGGCGCGTCTTGCGTAGTAGATGCCGATGCCGAGATTGAACAGGAAGTAGGCGGCAATGACTGACCAGTCGAGAAGGGATAGTTTCACCGATTGACCTCGAACGTTTGGAGAAGCAGTCGAGGATTCTAATTAGCCGAGTGAACTCAAGTCAATCTGATGATTCTGCGCGCATTGTCTTGTTAAAATGATCCAGTGCCTGAACTGCCCGACATAGTTGCCTACATCGAAGCGCTTGAACCTCGCGTGCTCAACCAGCCGATCTTGGACATTCGCCTTTCAAGTCCCTTTCTGTTGCGTTCGGTCGATCCGCCTTTGACCGAAGCGTTGGGGAAGAAAGTTACCAGTCTTCGCCGCCTCGGCAAGCGCGTCGTTGTTGGTCTCGAGCACGACCTGTTCCTGGTCGTTCATTTAATGATCGCGGGCCGGTTTCATTGGAAGGATAAACCGCAGAAGCCCAATCGCCAGACGCTCGCCATTTTCACCTTCCCGTCGGGAGCATTGACACTGACCGAAGCAGGCTCGAAACGGCGCGCCTCGATGTATCTCGTGCGAGGCGAGTCGGCGCTGGCTACCCACGATCCCGGCGGCATCGAAGTCCTCGAAGTTGATCTCGAAACTTTCAGAGCTCGACTAACTCAAGAGAATCACACGCTCAAACGGGCACTGACGGACCCACATTTCTTCAGCGGCATCGGCAACGCTTATTCGGATGAGATCCTTCACGAGGCTGGCCTGTCGCCTCTCAAATTGACTAAGCGGCTGGATGATTCCGAAGTTGAACGCTTGTATGAAGCAACGCAACAAACGCTGCGCTCCTGGTCTGAGAAGCTGAGTAGGGAGGCGCGTGAAAGTTTTCCCGAAAAGGTCACTGCGTTCAGAGAAGAAATGTCGGTCCACGGCCGCTACGGCAAGCCTTGCCCGAAATGCAACTCGCCGATCCAACGGATCGTCTATGCCGAGAACGAAGCAAATTACTGCCCCACGTGTCAGACTCGCGGGCGATTGCTCGCCGACCGAGCGCTTTCACGCTTGCTCAAAGAAGACTGGCCTCGCACGTTGGAGGAACTGGAAGAGCGGAGAGCAAGCGTCAAAGAGCGAGGTCGCAAGTAGCAGCCGGTGTGCCTTCGAGACGGCCACAAAAGCACGAAGACTCGAAGGCTCACCAGGTCTGGCATTCTTAGTGCGGCTTCGCGCCGTAGTGACCTTGTGGCAGAACTCACCACACGACCAAGATATCAGGAACAAACTCTTCGAATTGGCGTCTAAGTAACCGGAGCGCCGCGGGACGCGTCGGACTGCAAGACGCAGCACGCTGTAGCGTTCTTTAATCGAAGAGAATCGCCAGCCCTGCAACCACATCTAACCACAAAGAGGAGATTTCTATGCGACTTTTCGCAAGTCTCTTTATCTGTATTTTCGTCGCCGGTCTCTCCGTCGCCTGCTCATCATTGCAAGCAGACAGCCCGCCAAATGAGAAGAGGCTTAAACCCATGTCGCTCAATTCAACAAGCACCCCGCTGCGGGCCGCTTGGCGAATAGGATCGCCCGTGAGTCACGAGAAGCTCACAGTTTATCCGGTATTGTCGGATGAATCAGTCGACACAAGCGATCTGATAACTCTGGATGAAGGATTACGCGCAGGGAGCGTCACGATCACCGAGCTTGGCGCCGACGGCCGCTCGCGCGCGATTGCTCATCGCGACCGGGTCGGCGACGGCGCCGAGGTGAACAAGCTCGCTTTGACTAACAACTCCGGCAAAATGCTGATCCTGATCGCGGGCGAGATGCTCATTGGCGGTAAGCAAGATCGCATTGTTGGTCACGATTGCATTGTCGCTTCTACCGGCAAGCCCATCCCGCTGGACGTGTTTTGCGTAGAGCACGGGAGGTGGTCTGAGGAAGCGTCGTTCGGTCCGAGCCGCGGAGTTTCCGGCGAGAGTTCGACTGCGGCTGTTGGCATAAGCGGTCACGCCGCGGGACCACCTCCACCTCAACCGCCCCCGCCGCCGATGGCTATGGCCTCACCCAACATTCGCGAAAAGGCGCAAGCTAAGAAAAGCCAAACCGAGGTGTGGGCCGGAGTGGCCGAAGTCAACAAGTCGGCAAGCGTAATCTCATCCACAGGTTCACTAAACAAGCTTTATGAGGACGAGAAAACCGGTCTGAAATTGGAGGAATACGAGCGCGCGCTTAAGAGCAAGCTATCCGGAAAGAATACCGTCGGCGTAGTGGTTGCGCTTGGCGGCAGAATCACGACCGCAGATGTGTTCGCCAGCTCGTCTTTGTTCCAGGCTTACTGGCCGAAGATGTTGAAGTCCTACGCCGCCGAAGCAATCGGCACTCAGAGAAGCGAAAAGGTCGAAGCGAATACGACGGATGCTCAAACCTTTCTCTCGAGGGTGGAAGGCAGCAACTCGTCCGAGGGTCAGGACGGCGTGTACCGATTGACCGAACATCAATCGGGTCCTGACGCAAGCTTCGAGTTGGATTGTCTGGCGAAGAAGCCGCCGCTTCTGGTTCACTTCAACCGCGTTACCGACAGATGATTACCAGGTGATACGGTTCACGACGACCTTGCCGTTGTTGATTACGAGGATCACATCTTGAATAGCGCTGATATCTGCGAGTGGATCGCGGTCGACTGCGATCAAGTCGGCTTCCATACCCGGTTTGATCGAACCTGTCCGCTTATCAACTCCGAGGCAAGCGGCGGCAACCGAGGTCGCTGATTTGATCGCTTCCATCGGAGGCATCCCGATGTTTACGAGCTCGATGATCTCGTGAGGAATCCGGCGGACGCTCGCAGGCCCATAGCCTGTGTCGGTGCCGGCGACGATCTTCACGCCCATCTTCCAAGCGTGCGCGGTCGTCTCGCGCACTCGAGGCAGCATCGCGCGACCTCGAATTGAAAGGATCGGGTTGTCGTAGTCTCCGCCGGGATCGATCAGGTCGATTACAGTCGCGATGGTTGGCACGAGATAGGTGCCCCGCTCCTTCATCAACGCCAATGTCTGGTCACTCAAGTAAGTTCCGTGTTCAATCGAGCGAACGCCGGCGCGGACTGCCGCCGCCGCGCCTTCATCACCGTGCGCGTGAGCAGCTACGTATATGCCTGACGTTCGAGCTTCGTCCACGGCGGCGGCGAGTTCCTCATCGGTGAACACGCGCTTTCGTGGATCGGTGTCGGGCAAGCCTGCTCGTTCGGTCGCCATGATTTTTATCACGTCAACGCCACGGTCGATCATGGCACGCACCATTCGACGAACGTTCTCGGCGCCGCTCACGCCGCTCATCAGGCCTTTCATCTTTGGCATGTCCAGGAAGAACTCTTCGGCGGGCCGCGGGCGAACGTGATAGCCGGCAGCAATCACATCCGGGATATCAAAAACGCCCGCGTGATTGAGATCACGGAATCCAATATCGACAAAGTGGTTCACGCCGAGGCAGCGGACGGTGGTCGCTCCCGAAGCGAGTGCCCTTCGCGCTGCGGCCATATCCGCCAGGTGCGCGTGCGCGTCCACGAATCCGGGCAGCAGCCACTTACCTTTAAGGTCAACCACTGTTCCGCTTGTAGGGATCGGGGTCTTGCCGGATACGACTTGTTCTATGCGACCGTCGCGAACGAACACCGTAGCATCCCTGATTGGCGCCGCTGAGAACCCGTCGATCAGGTTGGCGTTGGTGATGACCAGAAAGTTTGTCGCTTGAGCCTGCAAACGGAACGTCGCGGCAGCAAGAGCGCAAGCCATCGACAATAAAACGAGCAGCGGAGAGAGTCTTTTCATAAACCGGCCTCGCTGGGCTGGTAAGTTCGAGCGCGCGAATCCTATCACTTCGCCGAGCCGCGTCTCAAGGCAGGCGCACAGAGATGGACAAACCGGAAACGCCTTTACAGCGAGTCGCACATAGAGGTAATTTGCTTTTATGTCGGCAGCGACAGACAAGCTAACATCGGAGATCAGGTCCCTTTCGGACAACGAGAAGCTGCGATTGGTAGACACCATTCTCGCGGACTTGGACCGGCCAGACCCTGAGATTGATCGCATTTGGGCCGAAGAGGCTCGCAGGCGCTGGGCAGCGTACAAAGACGGTCGCATTTCGACTGTATCTTACGAAGATGTGATGTCAAAACATCGTCGCTAATGAACATTCGTTTTCTCGATCTGGCACAGCGCGAAGTTGATGACACCGTCGCGTGGTATGACGAATAAGAGCCGGACGAGAATCTGGGTCAGGATTTCCTCGACAGTTTGGATCGGTCTCTTCGCCTGGTGAGGACTTTCCCTAAAGCGGCAGCGGAAATCAAACCGGGCATCGGGCGACGCCTGCTTGCGCGCTTTCCCTACGGAGTGATCTACGGCATCGACGAAGATACGATTCTTGTAATCGCCGTCGCCCATCTTCACCGCGAGCCGCGATATTGGGCCGATCGTAATCGAATAGAACCCCGATCGGGTGCGCGTCAGCTTTTCGCGCAATCCCACCCACGGCAGTGGGTGGATCGTTCAAACCCAGCCTACAAAGACGGGCGCACTCGAACTTCCCTGAATCCCACCCACGGCAGTGGGTGGAATGTTCAAGT
>DATFWM010000169.1:0-3563 GCA_035259295.1 Blastocatellia bacterium
CGCATAATGACTGTGCACAAAGCCAAGGGTCTTGAGTTCCCAGTTGTTGTTCTGGTTGATATGACTGCTAATGCCGCGCGCGATGCATCCCGATGGACTGATCCAGAGCGTGGGCTGTGTGTGATGACCCTCGCAGGCTGCTCGCCTCCTGAGCTTCTCGAACACGCTCAGGAAGAGAAGCAGCGAGACATTGAAGAAGCCGCGCGAGTGTTGTACGTCGCTGCGACGCGAGCGCGCGATCTGCTGGTCATTTCGGCCGTCGGCGATCAACGTTATGACGATCGCTGGTTGAGCGCACTGAACCCGGCGATCTTTCCCGTCTCTGATCAGAGCTTTGCTCCCGCGACCAACCATCCGGCAGGCTGCCCGGAATTCGGACTCGACAATTGTATTCGGCCAAATGGGGTGCTAAGGCCCAAAGGCTCGGTCACGCCGGGCGAGCACCAACCCGAAACCGGCGATCATCGAGTCGTGTGGTGGGACCCCTCGCTGCTGGGACTCGGTAAGCAAGAGGATGTCGGCTCGAGGCTGAACAAACTAATCGCGGCCGACGAAGAGGGCAAGAGATCGGAAGCTGGAATTCACTCTCACGGTGACTGGCAGCAAGCGCGGAGACAAGTTCGTGAAGCTGCCGGCATGCCTACTCTGCGAGTTGTGACTGCAACTGAGCACGCGATCGCGACGGCGGCGACGGAGTCAACCGCGCAATCAAGGCAACCGATGCCGGAAGTGAGCGTAGAATCCGTTGGCATCGATTTCTCGCGCCCGCATGGCAAACGCTTTGGAACGTTGGTTCACGCAGTACTCTCGCTTGTAGATCTGGACGCCGACGCGGCTGGCGTCAAATCAGTCGCTGGCTTGCAAGGGCGACTGCTTGGCGCAACGCAGGAGGACATTGACGCTGCAACGGAGACAGTGACGCGTGCCCTCACTCATCCGCTGTTGCGACGAGCGGCGGGGGCTGCGCGGGCAAGTGGATGCAGGCGTGAGACTCCAATCGCAATTAAGCTGGAGGATGGCGTGCTGGTTGAAGGAATTGTTGATTTGGCGTTCGTTGACGCTGGTTCGAGTGCGTGGACGGTCGTTGATTTCAAGACCGACTTTGAGATTGGCGGAAGATTGGATGAATATCGCAATCAAGTTGCGTTGTACGCATCGGCGGTCTCACAGGCAACCGGTCTGGACGCTCGTGGCATATTACTGAGGCTCTAAGTGGAAGCCGACTTCAAGCAAAGAGCCAGGTCTGGTCGCTCAATGGGTTCAAGCAGCAAGGAGAGATGAAAGGAAATATCTCGATTTCTGAGTTGCATGCAGGCGAGGAGGTATGGCTGACCGTTGTCGTATCATCGACGCGCGAAATCAGACCGCAGCAGGGCAAGCCTTTCTTTCTCGCTACAGCGCGCAACGCCAGCGGTCGCATCACGCTAAAAATTCCAAGCGAGATACTGCAGAGTGGCGGCGCAACTTTAATCGCGGGATTGTGGGGCGTCGTTGGCCGGCTCGAGATGTTTCAGAGCCAACCTCAGTTCGCCGTATCTGAGATCAGACCGATTACCGTTGAGAAGTACATTGAGTTGCAAAACGCTGAGCCGCTCTGGCCTCGCGCGTTCACAATTGACATCGAGACGATTCCGCTTCCCGCGTTCAGAGAAAGGGCCGCGCTTCGCTTGAAGCGTTCGATTGCCCGCGGGCGAATAAGCGAGGAACAACAACAGCGATACTTCGAAGACCAGGCGGCGGAAGAAGATCGCGCATACAGATCGGGCTCGCTTGCGGCCACTTCCGGCCGGGTCCTGTCGATAGCCGTGCACATCGGGTCCATTCCCGACTCGAAGATTGAAGGCTTCGAGCAGCGCGAGAGCGAACACGTCTTTGGCATCGACTCGGACGGCCAGGAGGAGAGTGAGCAACAGGCGCTCACGGCATTTCTATCGTTGATGCGAAGCTTCGACGCGGACATCGATGAGATCGTCGGTCACAACGTCATCGGCTTTGATCTGCCGTTTATCTTTCAACGGTGTCTGGTCAACGACATCCGGTTTCGCCCGTTTGTGAATCTCGGAGAGTTCAACGTGCGCGGAGTCTACGACACGATGCATCACTGGTGGCTAGGAGCGAAGAATCGGGTGGCGCTTGACGACATCGCGTGGGCGCTCGGAATCGAATCAAGCAAGTCGGATGAAGTTGAAGGGAGCCGCGTGTTTGAGCTTTATGAGGCGGGCAAGCTTGGCGCGATTCGCGAATACAATTTCAACGACGTTCGAGTAACGCGCCAAGTGTACGAACGACTATTATCCGTCTTCGGCAGATGATCAAATAATGTCCCATTGAATGATACCGGGTGAGCGCGTAGAATGGCTCATGACCCCGAGGTCGCAACAACGTGTCGGAATTGGCAAAAAAACTGATTGAACAAGCGCTGGGACTGCCCGCTGATGAACGAGCGGCTGTGGCTGAGCGGCTTCTGTCAAGCCTGGAGCCTGAGTCATCCGAGATAGATCGGCTTTGGGCTGAGGAAGCCGAGAAGCGACTGGACGCCTATGAGCGAGGCGAAATTGAAGCGGTCCCGGCCGAAGAGGTATTCAACGCCATCAAGAACAGGAAGCGATGAATGAGGATTGAGTTCCTCGTGGCCGCGCGCGAAGAGTTCTTGAATGCCGCCTCGTACTATGACTCGCAGGAAGAAGGCTTAGGCGACGAATTCGCTGACGAGGTTTGGAAAACGATATCCAGGATTGTTAAGCACCCTCTAGCCTGGCAACAAATCTCATCGAGGACGCGGCGCTGTCTCACCAACAGGTTTCCCTACGGCGTAATATACCAAGCGAAGTCAGATTCAATTCTGATCATCGCCGTAATGCACCTTCATCGTGAGCCCAAGAGCTGGCGAGGACGTGTCGTTGATGAGTAACTGGCCTCGCAGCCGACAGAGATAAGGTTGAGCCTCAATCTACAATTCGCAATAACGATCGCCGGCGGCATCGCCCTGGGTGCGCTAATCGTCTGGTTGATGTTTAGCTCGCGATTGAAACACGAGTACGACCGCGCCCGGAGCGAATCAGAAGCTGAGCGCGCAACTCTCGTCGAGCGGCTTCAGGGGAAACACGACCAGACGCGCAAACTCGAAGCTGACTTGACTGATCTGAACGCCACGCTGTCGGAATTCCAAAATGAAAACGCGAGCCTGCTTGCGCAAATCAGCTCGCTTGAAACCCAGTTAAACGCCGAGCGCAAAGCTGCGAGTGAAAAACTCGCGTTGCTCGAAGACGCGCAGAACAAACTATCTGATGCATTCAAGGCGCTGTCGGCCGACGCGCTGAATGCTAACACTCAGAGCTTTCTGAACCTCGCTCGCGAGACGCTTGGACATTTTCAGGATGCCGCCAAAGGCGATCTCGATACTCGTCAAAAAGCGATCGGCGACCTGGTTCAACCGCTAAAGGACTCGCTCGATAAAGTCGATACCAAGATTCGCGAGCTCGAGACGACGCGGGCTTCTGCTTACTCAACACTCAGCGAGCAGGTTAAGCACCTGGCGACTTCGCAGTCGCAGCTTCACACCG
>DATFWM010000170.1:0-2471 GCA_035259295.1 Blastocatellia bacterium
GGAACCCTGTCGCGAAAAGTGTAGGACCTGGCTTGGTTGATCTGGTTGAGGTCCGTGTATTGGCCGGGGCGGCCAAGGTAGTACCGCTGATACGTGAAGCCCGTCTTGAAATTATGTGACCCCGTGACGTAAGACGCGCTAAAGCGGCTGTTATATTTGGTGACAAACCGCCTGGTATAACTGCCGGACCACACGTTGTTGTTGGCATCGGAACCGTACACGATGTTCAGCGCGAGATCCGTCACCCGGATGTCATTCGGCCCCACGTACGGCTGCCGCCGGGAGTCCTCATTTAATACAAGCGCCGATTGGCCGGCTTCAAAGACGAGTTTGTTCGTCGCCGTGTACGTCCAGCTCACGAGCGGTAAAAACTGAGGATTGTAAACATGCCACGCGCGAGATTCCGGCGCGGGCTTGACGGCGTTGATGCCTCCCACGCCCGTCAGTCCGAATGGACAACTGCAGTTATTTTGCTGGGAGAATGAGCCGACGATTTTGTGTTTCGATGATACCTGCCATGTCAAACGCAAGCTGTGGTCTTCGAAGTATTCGTTGTTGTGCGACACTCGGCTCAAATCGGGTTCGTAAAATAAAGTACCTTGCGCCTTGTTAAAGTAGCTGCCCTGGATATACCGTGATGCGCCCCACCATCGGTGGGCCATGAAGAACCACAGCTTGTCCTTCTTGATTGGACCCCCGAGCGCTCCGCCATAGTCGTAGGACCTCCGAATCGAAATGTCATTATTCAGGCCGCGGGCTCGCAATGCTTCGGTCAAGTTGCCCATTTGCAGATGCGGCCCGGTATAAGCCGCACTCAAGCTTCCCGAAAATCGGTTGCCTCCATCCTTGGAAACGATGTTCACCTGAACGCCGCCCGTCATCGCCTCCGCCGACATGCCGCCCGTCTCGACGACGACTTCCTGAAAAGCTTGGGAGTTGAAGCTGACGACGCCCAACGCCTGCTGGTTTTGATTCAAGCCTTCCACGTTTGTGCTGAGATCTTGTGGCCGCTGCCCATGAACTCCGAACTGACCACCTTCACCCTGATTGCCACCGACATCTTGGAAGGTCGCATTGGGGTAGGTAGCTCCCGGAATGATCGAGGCATATTGCCCGATGCGCTTGGTGGTGGGGATCGCATCCAGCGTCTCGCGCGCGATTGTCGTTTGTTGCCGGACATTCTGGATATCGACAACGGGCGCCTGCTCCAAGACGGTCACCGTATCCTCAACCGACCCGACCTTCATCTCCGCGTTGATCGTGGCCGTGAACGACGTCGTCAACTCGATGCCTTCCCGCTTGAAGATGCTAAAACCGGGTAGCGTGAACGTGACGGTGTAGGTACCTGGCCGCAGATCAATGATTCGGTAAAGACCCCGTTCATCGGTGACAACGGAGCGGACTTTCTCGATGAGAGCTGGACTCGCCGCTTCCACCGTGACGCCGGGCATGACTGCTCCCGATGTGTCGCGTACGATTCCCGCAATGGACGCGCCTTCCGAACTCTGCGCCCACGCGGCAGCAGGCAGCAGCACAGACCACAGCATAACGAACCGCAGAATTCGCAGCGCGTTCATCGCTTTTCTCCTTTAAAGGGAAACATAAGATTTATGCGACTGGCGAAGGCGCCTGCCGGGTCAGGCGCATCTTCATTCCTCTATACCTCCAAACTTTTGCTGCAGGTTTCGAAATCGAAAGACTCGACGCACGCTCTATTCTCATTCCCTGACTTGGAAAGATGGGACATCCTCTAACTGCCGCCACGCCCAAACCAGCGAACAGAAAAGTCGTTCGTCGGATGGACCCCTCCTGACAAGTCAGAGTTGTTATTGCTTGTTAGGTGTTTTCGCGAATAATAGGCGCTACTCTTGCAGAAACGCAAACACTTTTGACGAACCAAGCGCGCTTATCAATGTGCTTGAAGAGAAGCTGGTTCATCCGGTCATTGGCAGCGTACGTTTCCAGCAAATATACGACGGCGCCGGAGCGCGTGAGCGCGGAAGCAGTTGATCGCAGCGATCGCAAGATATGAGGAGGGGAACTGACTTGAGCGGCATCCGTTCATCGGAGAGACGGCGCGGCCAACGTTTACAGCCCTTTTAGATCTCAAACTGCGTGTAAGGATGCTCAGTGCTTACAGACTCTTGCTACCGTGTCCTTACTGAGGTTCAACGTGATCGCGATCTGCCGAATGCTAAAACCATGAGCACGCAACGCGGCGACTCGTTCCCGGTCTAGTAATCTTCGTGGCCGGCCCAGTTTCTTCCCCTGACGTTTCGCTCGTTCCAGCCCCATCATCACCCGCTCTCGAATCAAGCTTCGCTCCAGCTCTGCAACGGCGCCAATAACGGTGAAGACCATTTTGCCCATCGGCGTGGAGGTATCAACCGACTCGTTCAGAGGTACGAAGTCGATGCCCAACGCGTTGAACTCTCGAGCGCGAGGACGAGGTGTTTGGTCGATCGAGCGAA
>DATFWM010000171.1:0-5287 GCA_035259295.1 Blastocatellia bacterium
TCAGCTTCGCTTGCAACGACTCGGCGATTCGTTTGGCGATCTCGCTCTCAACGCCAAAGATGTCAGTCAATCTTCGGTCGTAGGTGTCAGCCCAGAGATGGGAATCGGTGGCCGCTTTGATTAGCTGCACGTTCACCCGCACGGCGTCGCCGCTCTTTTGCACCCTTCCTTCCAGGATATGGGCGACACCAAGTTGTTTTGCGATCTCGGGCAGGTTTTCAGGCGCGCTTTTATAATGCTCTGTGGATGTCCGGGAAATGACCTTCATATCGGCTATGTTAGATAAGCGCGTCAGAATTTCGTCCTGGAGACCATCGGCAAAGTAGGCATTCGCTTTGTCCTCACTTAAGTTTTCAAACGGCAGAACCGCGATGCTCTTTTCCGGCCGCACTGGATTCGAAGCTGAACCGGAAAGGCCGAGCCGCTGCACTAGATCCTGAAACCTCGGATCCGACCTAACTGATTTGAACTGTGGTGACACGTTCAGATTAACCAAATGGAACGAATGCTCCGCGTACGCTTTTTCGAGGGATTGAAATGCTTTATCATCATTGCCCAGCGCCACGTAGATCCGCGCTAGTTCCAGGGGCGAAACATACTGTTCCTTCGAAAGCTCGTTCAACTCATCAAGTATCTTGTTTGCCTCATCAGCTCTCTGCGACTTCGCGTATGCATGTCCGAGTGCAGCTCTCATTAATGGACTACCTTGTGACAAAGAGATTGCCGTTTGAAACTCTTCGATAGCCGCGTCAAAAGCCTGCTTTTGTTCATAAGCGAGGCCAAGATGCCAGTGTGCGACGGCAAAATTCGGATCCATCTCTACTGTCCTGCGGCATTGATCTATAGCTTCATCGTACCGACCCGCGTAGTAGAGCGTTGCTCCCATGAACGTGTTCATTACGAGCGACACCGGCTCGAGTTCCAGCGCTTTTCTCATTTCCTGTACCGCTTCTTCTAACCGACCCGTAGCGGTGAGATAATGAATCGCATACCACTGATGAGCCGTCGCATAATCTGGTTTGAGTTCTATGCTCCGCTTAAACTCTTTCTCTGCTCTCGGCCAATCCCAATCGTAGTTCATGAGAATATGTCCCAGTGACGCGTGCGCTTCGGCGACTGTATTATCGAGTAGCACCGCTTTTATTGCCGATTCTTTTGCCTTCGGCATCGCTTCGTGCGGCGCTGCAAAATTGTAAAATGTCAGTCCTGTGTAGCAATCCGCCAATCCCACATAGCCAAGAGCGAAATTCGGGTCACGCTCGATCGCCTGCTGGAACTCTGTGATCGCTTGTTTTATTCCACCCGGAGTGCGCTTGTTCCAAAAGTACCGCCCCCGCAAATAGAATCGGTACGCCTCAGTATTCGTGCTGTCGTCTTTGGCCAGCCGGTGCTGCTCTTCGCCGGAAAGCTTCACCTTCAATTTTTCTGTAACTTCTCGTGCAATTGCCTGTTTGACTGCAATTACATCGGAAATTTTGCGGTGGTATTCTTCGCCCCAAAGCTGCGCGCCCGTCACGGCGTCTACCAAATCCACCTGGACACTCAGAGCGTCTTGGGCTTGCCGCACTCGCCCGGTCAGCATCGCCGTCACCTGCAGCTCGCGCCCAACGCGCCGCGGATCAATATCTTTGCCTTTGTAGTGGAACGCCGTCGAGCGTGCGATGACTTTCAATCGCTGCAGCTCGGAAAGACTATTGATCAGCGCCTCCGAAATTCCCTCCGATAAATACTCTGCGTTCGGATCGTTGCTCGCATTTTCAAATGGCAGTACTACGATGCTCTTCTCCGACGGTGAGCTTATTGCCCGGTTTCGATGCCAGTACAACGGAACCGCCGCCGCCATGGCAGCTACTAACAATCCGAGCACCAGAGCAGCGAGCACACGTTTCCGATAGAGCCAAGAACGAACCGCTATCGAGCGTTTCAACTCGGCTTCGACTTCCAACTTGTGACGAAGACCTTTAAGTGCGTGCAGCAGTTCTTGCGCGCTGCGATACCGTTGGGTGCGATCCTTGCGCAGCGCTTTGTTGACAATCTGCTGAATCTCTGCGGGCGCGCGCCCGACGGAACATGTGAACGGCAGTGGCTCCTTCTCACAAATCGAAGACATCACCTCTTTTGACCTGTCACCGGTGAATGGGGCGTGTCCCGTTACCATTTCGTAAAGGACTACGCCAAGACTCCAGATGTCGGTGCGCTCATCGAGCTGCACTCCGCACGTCTGCTCCGGCGACATGTAACGAGCGGTCCCCAATATCGAGCCTAAATTGGTCTCGACACGCGTCACCGATTCTCCCTTGTCCGCGTTAGCCTCGGCGCAGACGGATTCGGCAAGTTTTGCAATCCCAAAGTCGAGGACTTTCACGTAACCGTCGGGCCGGAGCATGACGTTTTCCGGTTTGATGTCGCGATGAACAATTCCCGCCTCGTGAGCCGCAGCGAGCGCGCCCGCAACCTGAATGGCCACATCAAGCGCTTCACTCAAATGCATTGGAAGACGCTGACGCAGCGTCTTGCCCTCGATGAGCTCGCTGGCGATGTAATGAATCGAGTGGTCCTCGCCGATCTCGTAAACGGTGACGATGTTCGGATGATTGAGCGCGACGACGGTGTGCGCTTCTTGTTCAAAGCGCTTGAGGCGCTCGGCGTCACCGGTAAAGCGCAACGGCAGCAATTTGAGCGCGGCTTTTCGACTCGCGACAATGTCGATGGCCAGATAGACTTCGCCCATCCCCCCTGTACCGATCGATTCAGAAATCTTATAATGGCCAATAGTTTGGCCAACAAGTGAGCGGTCCTGCCGATCTTGAATGATTTTGGTCGCAAGGCCAACAGCTGAAGTTTCAATGAAGTTGTCTGCTCGTTGGCGTGACCTTAGAAGCGCTTCGACTTTGCAACGCAAACGGTCATCGCCTTTGCAGGCCTCATCCAAGAACGGGTTAATCTGATCCGGCTCTTGATCCAGCGCTGCGCGGAAGATTGCCTCAATCGTGTGGAACCGCCCCGGCGTCATATGCGACCCGCTGTGTGAGAGCAGTCAGCAGTGTAGCTTGTTTACGTGTCGCTGCGCAACTCCGTATACAGCCACACTTTAGCAAATTCCCAGTCACGCCTCACAGTAATTCGCGAAATTTTGAGCACTTCCGCGATCTCGTCGTAGTTGAGACCGCCAAAATATTTTAGCTCTACAATTTGCCCTTTTCTTGAGTCGAGTGCCGATAGTCGTTCGAGGGCGTCGTGCAGCTCGACAATTTCCTTTGATTCTTCCGGTGAAACGAGCGCCACTTCATTTAAGTCCACCTTGAATGAGCCGCCGCCGCGCTTTTGCGCCTGCTGGCTCCTTGCGTAGCTCACGAGGATTTGACGCATCGCCCGGGCAGCCACAGCGAAAAAGTGGGCGCGGTTCTGCCAGCGTGGATTGGTCTGATCGGCGAGGCGCAGATAAACCTCGTTGACCAGCGCCGTCGTTTGCAAAGTGTGGTCGGGACGTTGGCCGCCCATGTGATGATGAGCGAGCCGACGCAGTTCCTCATAAACAAGCGGGGTCAGTTCCGCGAGAGCAGCATCATCCCCATGACTCCATTGCTCTAGGAGATCGGTCACTTTCTGCTGAGAGACCGGAAGCGTATCCAATAACCCTCCCCTTCATACGCTAGTACTAGAAGAAGTTTCTACGCGTCAAGCGCGTTCAAAAAAAAAATCTCAATCCAAATGAGCACTTTCACGGCGCTTTTTCGTTCATGACAACCAAAGACGAATCATAAAAACACCGAGGAGTTACTATGAAGCTACTAACTCAGTTCAAAAAAATACCAATTCTACTATCTCTCATCGTGGCAGCACTCGTCACGCCGCCCCGGGTCGCGCGCGCGGACGCTGTGACCGACTGGAACGCGATCGCGTCGAACTCGATCGTCGCAACTGCTGGCCAACCACCGCAGGTATCGGCTCTGAGCTTCGCGATGGTGCACGGAGCAGTTTACGACGCGGTCAACGCCATCGACCGTGGCCACCAGCCGTACCTCGTCCAGCCTCCTTCACAACCGACGGACTCCAAAGAAGCAGGGGCGGCAACGGCTGCCTTCCGCGTGCTCGTGGGCTTCGCTGATCTCCCCGGTCTGTTTCCGGCACAGCTCCCAGCTCTGCAACCGCAGTACGACGCGTACATAGCGGGCCTGCCCGACGACCCTCCGGGATCGCGGACTGCGGGGATCGCAATCGGCGAAACGGCAGCCAGGGCAATGCTTACCGCCCGAATGAACGACGGACGTTCCGGACCGCCGCCGAACCTGTTACCGCCAGCGCCGGGTGTCTGGCAACCGACGCCGCCAAACTTTGCAAGCGACCCTGCACCGTGGATTGGGAACGTGTTGCCGTTCATTGTTCCGAGCGCAGAGATGCTCCGCACTGACGGACCGAACGCGCTGACCAGCGTCGACTACGCGGAAGACTTCAACGAGGTCAAGGAGCTCGGGTCACTCACAAGCATCACGCGAACAATGGATCAAACCGATGCCGCGATCTTCTGGCAGGACCATGCGCACGCGTTGTTCAACCGGATGTTTCGCGCACTGGCCGCCAGTCAGAACTTAAATATCGTCGACAGCGCTCGCCTGTTTGCGATGGAGAACCTGGCGGCGGCCGACGCGTCCATTGGCTGCTGGAACGACAAGTACTACTGGCAATTCTGGCGTCCCATGACGGCAATCCGCGAGGCCGACACCGATGGCAACCCGGCCACCGAGGCCGATCCAACCTGGCTACCGCTCTTCGACCCAACAACACCGATCTGTAACTCGCCCCCGCTTGTCACGCCGCCCTTCCCGGACCATCCCTCGGGTCATGCCTGTAACACGAGCGCGTTCGTGCACACATTGCGAAACTTCTTCGGGACCGACAGGATCGCCGTCAACGCGTTCAGCAACAAATCCTGTACCTGGCGGAGCTTTGATCGATTTTCAGACATCCTCAAGGAGGTAATCGACGCTCGAGTATGGGCGGGCATCCACTTCCGCACCGCCGACACGCAGGGAGCGGTGCTCGGCAAGAAAGTCGCCCACTATCTCGAGAAGCACTACTTCCAACCGGTTCGATGTCACCGATGACACAACATCATTTCAAAACCAGTAGCTAGAAAGGAAGAAAAAATGAATTCACTTACTGACCTCAAAAAAAGATCAATGCGGCCGCTTGCGATAACACAGGTGCTCATTGTGCTGACACTCGTGCCGACCTTGTTAGGAGATGACCAGCAGCATCGGGAGGAGCCCCCGGATGGAACAGTGTC
>DATFWM010000172.1:0-2856 GCA_035259295.1 Blastocatellia bacterium
CCGGTTGCTGCAGCCGCAAGATCTCCTCATTCCCTCGCTTCAGCCGTCGTACCAGTTGCACGAGCTGAAGCTCGAGAGCTGGGAGGCCGAAATACTGGCAACGATCGACGGCTCGCGCCCGGTGAGCCAGCTCGCGGAGCAATCCGGGCAGTCACTGGATGCGGTTTACGGCTTCCTCTATTCCATGATGGCGCTGAACATACTGGAGCGGAGAAGCTGACTGTTTGCGCTTCATGCAAGAGTCGCTTTAGTCGAACTTCTAAACGTGCATCCCGAGCGTAGGTGGGCGAACGCCGACCGAAATCGAGGGACCCGACCCGGCCCGGCATCAGTCTCTTCAGACGTCGCATCCTAGAACGCGATATCCCAGAGCACACGTGGCCATCGAGCACATCCGTCACTTGTTATCAACCAGTGCATTCTCTCTCCCGGCTGCTGCGACGTCGATCCGAAGTGGGCGCCACCGCGCAGCGATCCGAGCTTTCGCCAGGTGGCAGAGCTGGACTGCAAGACGTCCTAATGGAGTATCAGGACACGAAATGATAATTGCCTGCGCACGCGAATCCGCGCTTTCAAGGCCGTTATCAGGGGTCAACCGCTTGACTGAAGAGAGTGCCTTGCCCGGATTTTTCGCCACCTGGGCGAACGTTACGTTCAAACCAAACGCATTCTTTTCACGGCCGACCGCTCAGCGTAGCCGCTGGTCTCCGGTCAAATTCGCTCTTCTCATCTATGCGTTGTGGGAGCCGTTCAACGCTGTCTATCTCACTTTTTCCGGGCATCGATCGCTTTCTCTGGCGGCCTTAACTGCGGTGGCTGCTCTCGCAATTAGCCCGGTGATTGCTTTGATGTCAGTCTGGGTCGCTGCCGGCTTGATCCACCTGCTACTCACTCTGGTCAGCGGCCGTCGCGCTCGGTTTCAAGACACATTCGAATGCGTTTGTTACGCTTCCGCGCCACTCCTCATCATCGCAGTTGTTCCGATCGTCGGCTTCGCTATCGCAGACGTATGGGCAATTGTCGTGCTCTCGATCGCACTAAAGCGGGTGCATTCGATAACGACACCCAGAGCCGTATTCGCTACGGTAGCTTCACCCACGATCGCACTTGCGCTCGCTCTTGTGTTTAGAATCTTCGTATTTGAGCCGTTCAAAATCCCATCAGGAACAATGGCGCCCACGGTGCAAGCGGGGGATCAGATTTTCGCGAACAAGTTCATCTACGGGTTTCGCGCGGCCAAGCGTGGAGATGTGATCGTCTTCACGAGTCCCGAGGATTCAACCAAAGATTTCATCAAGCGCATCGTCGCTATCGGCGGAGACACGATCGAAATTCGGGATGGTTTTATAGTCGTCAATGGTTCGCAAGTTCCGCGCAAATATGTCGAGACCGTCCCCACGGAGCAGCTCGCGGACGAGACCGACATACCGGCAGCCCAGGCTTTCATTGCCGAGAAGTACCGTGAAACACTGGACGGCCATTCGTACTTCATCTACCTCAAGCCCGGTTCTGAGCGTTCATCGTGCGCATATGAGCGTTACGGCTGCGGCAGGCCGACTCGAGTACCACCCGGCACCGTTTATGTCATCGGCGATAACCGATACGCGAGTCGTGACAGCCGCTCCTTTGGTTTCATCGAGAATCGCCTGATCAAGGGGCGCGCGAATCTCGTGTGGTGGTCATCGAAGGCGAACGGCGACCCTCGATGGTCGCGCATCGGGACATCGATACACCGAGGAGACCAAGACCGGTAAGGCTCACGAACCCATTTGCGCGAAGCCGCGCTTGAGGCTGAACTCACGAAGCACCCTAAGCAAAGACTCCAGGGCGTGGTGCTGGCGCGGGCGTACGCGGCATTTGGATTTGACGAGCGAATCTCGTCTAAGCGGTCATGGGTCACAGACAGCCACGGTCGGGCTGCGGCTCGCGATCGGCTTTCAAACATCTGTTACGTTAAGTGAAGTAGCGACAACGTTGTCGCTTCCTCGGACAAATCGTAAATCATTCTTTTTTACGGTTGCTTAGACTCTCTTTTCGACCTTGGAATTTCGACGCAAAATTCGGCCCTCCCTACCAAAAAGTCATCACGAAAGTCACTCCGAGTGAATGGCTTAAAAGGATGGCCTAACCCGTGTCTCGCGAGCGCGCCCGCTCAGCGCCCCGGGCGCGCCCACTCTTCTCCGCCGTCGTGGGCGCGGAACGACCACGCCTATTTGTCGTAGTAGAAGGTTCCGTTCTTCGTCATCACGTAACCGAAGCTGGAGTCGCCGCCGACGTAGTTGTTCCCTCCAGCCCCGTCGCTGAACGTATGACTCCACGCTCCGCCGCTGCCTGATCCACGTGAACGAGCCGCTCGAGCCGCGGCGATCAGGTTGAACAAGACGGGGCCGCCTTCGGCGCCGACATTCCCATAGCGGTCGACGAACCACCGGCCGCGAAGAACCGGACCCAACTGTGACAGCGCCCGCACATCCATTGGATGGAGCTCGCGGCCGTTGACGAACACTCCCGTTCCGCCGCCCGAAGCGTTGGCTGGAAGCTTTCCGCCGAGGCTCAACCCGGCGGGCAGAAAGCCAGCGGTTGGGCCGCCCCAGATTCCCGAGGCGCCGCTAATCGGGTCGTACCAGTAGTGGCCGTCCGGCAATCGAAAGCGGTAAGCCGCCTCTAGCTGCTCGATGACCCGAAGCTCCTGTTCCGACAGCTTGCGCTGATTGAATTGGATGTGCCGAGTGGCCTGCCGCGGCGCGACGGCCTTCTGCTGAGGCGAGGATGCGTAGGCGCGGGCGACAGACAAAACCAATAACAGAGAAGCGAGACAGGTCTTCATTGAGTTCTCCCTTTGCGGCGGTTGGCAGG
>DATFWM010000173.1:0-3130 GCA_035259295.1 Blastocatellia bacterium
GAGCTGCGACCCGCCGGTCATCATCGAGATCGTGTCCATGATCCAAGCCATCGTCTGCTCGTTGGTGTAAACATCGGGCGCGGGTATGTCGACGTGAGCGCCAATTATCGGAGCGATCTCGGTTGCGTAACGTCGCGTTAAGCGCTCGAGCTCGCCTTGCGAGAGCTTGTGCGGATCGACGCGGATTCCGCCCTTGCCTCCACCGTAAGGAATGCCGACGGTTGCGCACTTCCAGGTCATCCACGACGCAAGCGCGCGCACTTCGTCGAGCGTGACCTGCGGGTGGTAACGGATGCCGCCTTTAGCCGGACCGCGCGCGATGTTGTGCTGAACGCGATAGCCTTCGAACACCGAGATTGAGCCGTCGTCCATCTTCACCGGGATCGAAACGATCAACTGCCGCTTCGGATTTACGAGCACCGCGCGCATGCTCTCGTCGAGCTGGATGAGATCCGCGGCTATCTTGAATTGTTCTTTGGCGATGTCAAAAGGATTGAGGTTCTCTTGTGGTTTTATGCGCGACACTACTGACCTCCTGGCGCTTACTCAGAGCTACCGAGAAGAGAACGCCGAGCAAACAGTTTATCCCTGCCCCTGATTTCCCACCAGCGCGAAACCCTGGACGTCGGCGAGCTTCACATACAATCTGTCGAAGCTCGCGTTGGCGAGATGGTTCGAGTAATGCTCGACCGTCACCTCGTTAAGCTCGATCACCTCGACCGATGAGCCTGGCTCGGTCTCGTCATTCTCCTTACCGATTATTTCTTGAGCGAAGGCCAGACCGGTACGCCCGCGAACTACTCCGAACGACGTGTAGAGCACGAGGTGCCCAAAGGCTCCGCTTCCTCTGCCACTGAGCGAGGACCGAAGCAGCGCTATCAACGCATCGGCGGGCGCGGCGGTCTTGCTTTCCTTCATCTACGCCTCGAGGAATTGTGATCTCTGATCGATTGTGGGTTGATATTACGGGTAAAGCTCGGGGCTGTAAAGCGAAACGCGGGCGCGCAACTTGCATTCACACTTGTGGATGGTGAGCTAGCGTATCGAAACCCGACACCAACCGCCGGAGCGCAAGATGGCAAAACCCAAGCGACGCTTCCTGCGCCTGCTGCTAATCGTGATTGCTATTGTCGTTACAGCAATAGCCTTGGCGCCGCTGTTCCCGCTTTCCCCGCTCAAGAGTGAAGTCGAAGTCAGGCTTTCGGAAATGCTCGGGCGCAAGGTCACAATCGATTCGGTGCAGCTCACTCTCATAACCGGGCCCTCTTTGAAAGTCAGCGGGATGACAGCTCAAGAAGACGCGGCGTTTGGCGGCGGCGTGTTTCTGAAGGCGAATGAGGCGCGTGCTGAACTTGATCTCGTGCAGTACGTTCGCACCCGCCGGCTGGCCATTAAGGCATTGACCTTTCAATCGCCGCAAATCAATCTGGTTAAGAATCCCAATGGCGTTTGGAGTTGGACGAGCCTCGGCAAGCAATCACCTGTCTCGACGGTTTCAAAGGTAACCAGAATGGCTATCGCCGCTTTTCTGGGCGGCAGTATCTCAACAGTAACGCTCAACCAGCTGAGGGTTGAGAACGCGTCTGTAAAGCTAATAGACCGCACCGGCGCCGGACCGGCAGAAGTTCTGTACAAGCACATCGAGTTAAACGCATTGATGGCGCCTCCCGGTCAGATTAAGGGTGAGCTTGCTGCTCAGTCGAATGAAGACGGCGAGGCGGATGTGTTAAAGGCTGCTCTCCCTTTCGACCTGCGGATAGAAGGAAACTCTCCGTTCACAATTAGCGGGACGGTTGGCCCTGGCCCGGTTCAAACGAGAAACCTCAGCGTCGGCGACTTGTCTATCAACGGTCAGCTTCACACTGATCCAAATTCCCCGCTGGCCGGCGTGGGTCAGATTTCAATCACCCAGATGTTCATTCCCACCGTCAATCTTAGCGAAAATGTGGCAAGCGCGCTCAAAGTCGATCAAATCGGCGATATGAATCCGGGAACCCGAATAGCAAGCCTTCAAACAGATTTTCAGATTTCGCGAAGCACGTTTAACACTAGCGGCCTGCAGATTCAGGATCTTGACGGTCTTGGAGACGCTACAGCCGATAACGGAAGCTTTCAAATCCAATCCGCGCTGACTGTGAACTACGCCGCGACAATAAACCTTTCCCCCGAGGCGACCGCACGCATCAAATCGATCAGCCCAGTGTTAGGGCTTCTGGTCACAGTGCTCGAATCGAATAATCGGATCTCGGTGCCCCTCAACATAAAGGGCGATATTCGCAGGCCGGAAATTCAAGTGGATGTGAGTCGGATATTTTAGTCGTATGGAGGATTCTATGTCGTACGCAAGAAACAAAATCCGCCGACCTGCGCTGCTTGCAGCGCTGGTTGTCTTAATTGCGTTGGTGTCGTTCGCATGTACTACAGCCGGAACCAGCTCGAATGCGAACTCAAGCGCAAACTCCAACGCCGCGGCCACCGCCAACGCTGCTTCTAACACTGGCGCGCTGGAAGCCAGGGAGCCGGAAAGCTACAGCGTCTCAACGACGATCACTATTCAGCCGACCGGCACTTCGCCGCAGACTAACATTCCGCCGCTGCAATTCACCTTTGCCAGAAACGGGACCGACAAGCGAGTGTCTTTCAAATTGCCCGATCCGATCGGCGAGGTCATCTATCTCGAAAAGCCTACGCTCAAGTATTTGATCTTCCCCGCGCGCAATCAATACGTGGAACTCGATCCCAACGAGCTTGGGTTCCAGTTGGGTACGGTGATGAGCCCGGCGAGTGTGATCGAGCAGCTCAAGACGCGTGCCCAGTACGAGCAGCTGGGAACGGATAGTTTGAATGGCCGTGCTGTGGTTAAGTATCGATTCAAGGGTGCGGCTGATACTCGCACCAAGGTTGGCACGGCGCAAGCCGACAGCATGGTCTACGTCGATCAAGAGACCGGGCTGCCGGTACGCTCGGAGATTGAAGTCACTTCAACTAATGGCGCGGGTGCGCGCGTTGTTACTTCAGCCGATAATCTGCAACTTGCCGCCGACCCGTCGTTGTTCGAAGTTCCAACGACGATGAAGAAGGTAACATCCGCAGAGTTGAAGCAGCAGGTTCAAAGCTTCGTCAACACGGT
>DATFWM010000174.1:0-2926 GCA_035259295.1 Blastocatellia bacterium
TCCACCTGAGGTCGAGACCGGTGCCGCCGCCGATGCCGGTAATCTCGCTCGGTTCCATCGTAGCGTCGGGCAACACATCGGGATCGTGAATAGTCAGGTCTGCGAACAGCTGATCGGTCGTTGCACCAGAGACGTACACAATCTTCGACCCGTCCGGCGAATAAACCGGAGACGAATAATAGGCTGGGCGCCGCGAGAGTTGTTCGGGACGAGAGCCGCCATCGGCGGCAACTCGGTAGACGTGACCGCCTTCTGCCGACCACGTGACGTAAGCTACGTATCGACCGTCGGGTGACCACGTCGGCATGAACTCGCCAACCGACGAGTCGGTCAATCGACGCGGCTTCCCGGAGGGCAGATCCATGATCCAGAGCTTATTCAACGAGCTGAACGCGACTCGCTTGCCGTCGGGCGAAAGCGCCGGCCAGCGGATCAATCGCGCCCGAACGGTAGGGCTGTCGTCGACGCGGTTCTGAAAATAAACTCGAGACGCGATCTCGGCTTCGACCTTTGCGGTGAAGGGAATTGGCGAACACTTTCCTGTTTCAAATTCGACTCGCTGGATTCTTCCGTTGATAGGAACGATCAGCGATCTGCCGTCAGGCATGAAAGCGTAACCCGGCATCGTGTCGCGTGTGCCGCGGGACTCCTGATCGTCGCGAGTTACCGGGTTGACCAGCCAGCGCTCTTCGCTGGTCTCGAGGTCGCGAACGCGAAGCGCGGTGCCCGTTTCGTAACGAGTCGCGTAGACCAGTTTCTTGCCGTCAGGCGACAGCACAGGTCTCATCGCGCTGCCTTGCGCGTTGGTTATCGTCGAAGTGTCGCTCGTGTCGCGGTCGAAGCGAACAATTTGCCAGATCGGAAACCGCGCGTTGTAGTTAAACGAACCCTCGCGCTGCGCGTAATAAATAAACCGACCATCAGGCGAAGCAACCGCGCCGTACTTGTTGTGACGAACCGGCTGGGGCTGACCCGATCCGGGAGGCTGCACGGGCGGATCGGGTGGTCCGATCTGAACGCCCGAGCCGCCGTCCTTGTGATACATCCACAGTGAGAAGGTGCCGATCGATTCACCGGACCTGGAAGCTATAACGTACTGGCCGTCCGCAGTCCACGAAGGTGAAATGAACATCTGATTACGGCCTTTGGTTAGCGGCTTCGGGTTCGAGCCGTCAGCATCGGCCAGCCAAAGGTTCTCGGCGCCGCTTCGGTCGCTGACAAACGCTATCGTCTTGCCGTCAGGAGAAAACTTGGGCTGGCTCTCGAAGGACAGGCCGCCGATTATTCGCTTGGCGTCGCCACCGCTCGCCGGAATGGTGTAAATGTCACCGAGCAGATCGAACAAAATAGCTTTTCCGTCCGGCGAAACATCGAGCGACATCCACGTTCCTTCATCGGTGGTGAACTCGATTTTCTTATCGGTCTTGAGCGGCAGCTCTTCCTCTTTCTTATCCTTCTTGTCGTCCTTCTTGTCTTCGTCTTTCTTGGGATCTTGCGCGAATGATGCAAGCGGTAACGACACTACAAGAATGATGGAAAGAGAGAGCATCGTGCGAACCAGCTTCCGAGTAGCCATGGTAATCCTCCAAACGACCGAGCTTTCCACTGACGGTAGACGGAAAATATAAAACAGAATCGCGGGCAATACCACGCGAGCCGGGATATAATCTAGCTGGGACTCGAGAAAAACAAAGCATGGAGTCAGCGATGGTTATTAATCGGTCAGCGCCTACTGCGACTGTTGTTCCTATCCTGGTCTATGAGGATGTCGGTAAGGCGATCGATTGGCTTTGTCGAACATTCGGCTTCGCGGAGCGACTCCGCTTCGAGCGCGACGGCGTGATTAGTCACGCGCAGCTCGCGGTCGCGGAAGGGGCCATCATGCTTGGTCGACAAGGCGGACCGTATCGAGCACCGCGCGGTGACGAGGTCAACGCTTACGTGCACGTCACGGTCGATGATGTGGATAGGCACTTCGATCACTCGAAGCAGTGTGGGGCCCGAATTCTGCAGCAGCCAACGGACAGGCCATTCGGAGAAAGGCAGTACACTGTCGAGGATCCTGCCGGGCACTGGTGGGTGTTTTCGCAACACATCTCCGATCTTGCGCCTGAGGATTGGGGAGCAACGACGGCGCCAGCCAAATGAGTTCACACCACGAGCCGGTCCGAGTGAACGAATACCGATCCGACAGGAAAGGACAGTCTACTCTGCGTCAATTTCCGCGAGCAGCGAAGAGACGCGCTCTTGTGCTAGGATTCGACGGCGATGTTGATGTTGTGTCCAATTTGCGCCGGAGAGTTTGAAACTCACCTTGCCGTATGCGTGGCTTGCGGAACTGAGCTTGTGCCGAGCACATTAAACGAGGAGGCTATCGGCGTGATTGACACAAGCGAGAAGAAAGATGTTGAGTTTGTCGAGTTGTGCCGACCTCTAACTTATCCCGTCGCGATGCTTGTCAGGCAAACGCTCGAACAGAATGGCGTTTCGGTTGTGATGAAAGGCGAGCACTCGCTTTCGGTGCAACCGCATCTAGTCTTCGGCGGACAGTTGCGTGTGCTTGTTGCGCGCGAACAGCTTGAATACGCACGGGCCCTGTACAAAGCATATTTTGAGAACGAAGAGGAAATCGATTACTTCGTGGAAGAGTAGCGGGTTCAAATCAAGCGACAACCCGATTCTCGTCAATCAGCGAGTATGAAAGAGGCCCCTCGGAAGCTGCGTACTAGCTGTGTTGACAGGCTACGAATATGGACCGTCGCACGGAACAAACTCGCAGCCATATACTCCAAACAGGCAGACGTGTTTTCTTGCGCAGACCTGCCGCGCACGATCAGGATGAGTTCCTCACGCTTATGCGATTGAGTGCTGATCTTCATCGGGGCCTTGTGGCACCCCCCGCTAACACCGAATCAGTATGCGGAAT
>DATFWM010000175.1:0-10069 GCA_035259295.1 Blastocatellia bacterium
TGACTCTCTTGACCCCGATGATCGCCTCGTCCCAGAACTCGCCCGGCATCCTCTGATTGAACTCAGAATCCGACAGCAATGGATACCACAAGTGTCGGATGCAATCTTTCAGCACGAGCATCGCCATATCGCAACGCACGCCGTCGGCGTAGCGGCTGATTCGCTTGAGCACCTCGATCATCTGGACCCTGAGAGCTGCATTCGAATAGTCGAGTTGAGCTGTGTCGTTCCACGGCGGGAAGTAAGGATCGCGACCAAACGCAATTACCTCACCGGATTTGTGAAGGAAGAACTCGCTGGTGGATTGGCTGCGCGCTTTGGTGTTGCTGCGTACGAATAGACCGGGCCGACGGCTGATCCAGGGCGAATCCAGCGCCATATGATTGGAAACGAAGTCAACTACCACGGAGAGTCCAGCCGCGTGCGCGCGCTTGACCAGCCGAGCGAATTTAGCCTTTCCACCCAATTGGCGGTTGACTTCGTAGGTGGGAACCGCGTAAGGCGATCCTTCGAAGTCCTCGGAGGTGATCTTGGATATCTTTCTTGCGCCGTCGCTGATCTGCCACACCCCCATCAGCCACACGGCGTCAAAGCCGAGCCTGGACAGTTCCGCCAATTCTGAGTCAGTTATCTCGTCAAAATCGCGACAGTGGGCGCGCGTGTTGATTTCGTAGAGCCGCAAGACAATCTAATTTCAGACCGTAAAGTCTGCTATTGCCGTAATTAAAGGCGTCGGCGCAGGCATCCAGCTCTCAGCCCTATTGCATCTAGATTAAAGGAGAATTATCGTGTATGATATCAGTTTGAAAAAAGTGCAATTATCGCGTGTTTGATTGCAAGATGTCAACCACGACTCGTACTGCTTTCAGGCGCCGCTGGCAAGACGCATTTACTTCAATCTAGAACAGGCGAACACCGGACCACAAGATGAAACGCAGAATCGATAAGGATGATGTTCTCGTAGCTTCTCCGGACGAAGTGCAGGAGGACTTTGGACCTGCCGGTGGATTAGAACGCATTGTTGCGGAAATCGATGAGGATGAGGCTGAGTCGCTTTGGGCAGCCGTCCAGGTCGAGGAAGAAGAAACTCCGGAGATAACCGAGGAACCTACCGAGGAGGTTGACGTTGACCTCGAGCCCGGCAAGGACGAGTCTCTCGATCCGATGCGGCTGTACCTTCGGGAGATGAGCTCGGTCCCCTTGCTCACTCGCGAGGACGAGATACGTATCGCCAAACGGATCGAACGCGGTAACAAGCGCATCTACAAGGCCCTTTCCCGATCGTTCATAACGATCGAAGAAGTAGCCTTGCTGCGCGACGACCTGGTCGATGGCGAAATCAATCCGCAGGATGTTGTCGACGTTGCCACCGATCCCGAAGCTGAAGAAGCGCTGGAAGAACAGCGGGAAGAGATTCGCCAACACGTAATTGCAGAGTTCGACGAGATTATCAAGGCTCACGACAAACTGGTAAAGCTCTCGGCCAAAATCGAAGCGGAGCCGAAGTCTTCCAAGAAGCTCAAGAGGCTACGCCGGCAGTATTCGCATCAGCTTATAGAGATGTCCAAGCGCTTGCGCGCGTTCACATTTACGGCGGAGACGAGAAGGCGCTTCATGGACGCCATCGACGCGGTCGTCAAACAAGTACGCGCAGCTGAGGCGGAGCTTAACCGGATCGCACGGGCTCTGGAATCAAAACGGCGCAAAGACGTCGATGAGCTGAAGCGACAGCAGCGAGCGCTTCGTAAGACGGTTCGCGAGATCGAGCGGCGGTACGCAGCAACGGCTGTCGACATCAAGCGCACTCAACAAACCATCATTTTCGCCGAGGCCGAAGTAGAACAGACCAAACGCGAGATGATCGAGGCCAACCTCCGTCTGGTAATATCGATTGCGAAGAATTACATCAATCGAGGGCTGCATTTTCTTGACCTGATTCAAGAGGGAAACATCGGATTGATGCGCGCGGTGGAGAAGTTTGACTGGCGGCGGGGGTACAAGTTCTCGACTTATGCGACGTGGTGGATTCGCCAGGCGGTTACACGCGCGATCGCCGATCAAGGCCGCACGATCCGCGTACCGGTGCATATGGTCGAGGTGATAAATAAAATTCTGCGCACGCAGCGGTTGATGGTTCAGGAGCTTGGCCGAGAGCCGACTCACGAGGAGCTTGCCCGTCGCGTGGACATGCCCGCATGGAAGGTACGCAAGGCTCTGAAGATCGCCCAGCAACCTATCTCGCTCGAAACTCCAATCGGCGACGACGGTGAAACTACGATCGCCAGCTTCATCGAAGATCGACGTTCCGCTAATCCGGCAGAGACCGCGATAGTCAACAACCTTCGCGAGCTGACTGAAGATGTGCTCTCGACCCTCACGCCGCGTGAGAAAGAAATCATCAAGATGCGGTTTGGTCTGGACCAGTCGGGCGAGGAGCGCACGCTCGAGGAAGTCGGGAAGTATTTCAACGTGACTCGTGAGCGTATCCGCCAGATTGAAGCGAAGGCGCTGGCGAAGCTTCGTCATCCGTCGCGATCACGGAGACTACGCGCGTTTCTGGATGGGACCGCAGTGGCGCCTTAGCATTATCGTCCCGCTGAGCGAGCGCGTTCGACGGTCTCTCTTATGACTCGAAGATTCTGCTCGCGAGTGTCCGTCGGAACCGAACAGCCCGGCGTAACGATCAACCCCCGCGTCCCCACCTCGCTGATTGTACTTCTCACCTCCTCGCTAATCTCGGGCGCTGAAACATGGCTCGCGGTCGCTTCATCAATACCTCCAAGCACCGTCTTTCCTGATCTCAGCTTACCTTCTGCGAGCGATGGCTCGGTCGCAAAGTGTGACCAGTTCAATGCGCTGACCGGATAGTCGCGGACTGAGTCGAAGTGGATTCGCTTCCCGTGTATGTGCAAGACGTTGAAAGGAGCCTTGCGAACCGCGTCGAGGATCTTGAGATCGAAAGGACGGCCCCACGACCGATACTCATCCGGCGTCATCACCTCATCGCTGGCGGCTCCAAGCGAGAGGAAAACTCCAGCGGCTCCGTGTTTAAGGGCTTCCCTCGAGTACTCGGCAAGCGATGTCGAAATCGCATTCATCGCCGCCAGCAGCGTTTCGGGGTAACGCTCGCGAGCAGTCGCCAAGCTCCCGCTACGCGCGAGTCGTCTAGCTGTTGTCCACGGACTGAAGATTGTCTCGATAAAGAAGGCTTCTTTCCCTATCGCATCAGCGATGATCGACAACGCCGCAATCTGTTCGTTCCAGCAGGGATCGCTCGGAGCCACAGGCTCGATACTCTTCCAATCCTGTTCAGTCTCGACGGCTTCAAGTCCGCGCGGCAGCGGATAAGGATAGTCGCTCATGACTTTCAAGAAATCCAAATCATACGCGCGATAGAAATCGATCTCTGCCGCAGCGTGCGCGCGCCCAGGCATGTGCTGAAGCCCAAAGTGATACCAAAAGCTGAAGGGGGGTCGATCAACTTCCGCTCCCCTGAGCGCGTTCGTGACACGTTCTATCTTGTTCAAATTCGTCTCCTCTAAACCCGTGGAACAAGAGGACAACTTGTTTCACGATTGATTGCCCGACGCTAATTCAGTACCATAATAGCTCTCCAGCTATCTACTGATCATGAAAGACCCGCGCCAAACAAATATCGACGCGCGCCCATCAGCCGTGGCCCCGACCGCAAAAGACGGCGACTCGCAGAATTCGAGTCAACGAGTCTTCCAAGTTCTGGCCCAAATAACGCAAGGCGACCTAAGTGTTCTGGCCAATGGTAAGCACAAAGAGTTAACTGGAAGAGACAGGCAACTCCTCCTCAATCTCGATTGGCTTGCGCGCCGGTTGCGCTACATAGTCGGAAGACTTCAGCGGGCCGCCGATTCAATCGAAACCGTCGTGGGCGAAGTGCTGCGCGGGACCCAGATGCTTTCGGCAGGCGTGCTCGACGAAGCGAAATCGGTCGAAGAGACGTCGGGCTCGATTGCCGAAATGAACGCGTCCATGCACTCGGTCGGTGAAAGCCTTCAGACGCTGTTGAATCTCTCCCAATCGACGTCGAACTCGGTGATGAGGATGGCGACCTCGATCAATCAGGTCTCGGAAAACGCGGACGAGCTGGCGCAGTTTGTCGAAGAGACGGCGATGGCGATCGACGATATGGCAAACACCGTCCGCAAGGTTGCCGATTCCACGGAGGCACTGGCGGAATCCGCCGAGAAGACCGCGCGAGCCATGGAGGCGATTGACAATTCGACTCGAAGCATCGGGGAGTCAGTTAACGAAACTACCATGCTCGCGGAAGAGGTTGCGCGCTCCGCCGATTCGGGTAGCGAGCTGGTCGGCGAAACCGCCACCAGCGTCTCGAAGATCAAGAACGCAATTGACGCCGCCACCGAGACGATTACCCGACTTGGAAAAAGGTCCGATCAGATTGGTGAGGTCACTCACGTCATCAATGAAATCGCAGATCGCACTCACCTGCTTGCGTTGAACGCGGCGATACTGGCTGCGCAAGCCGGCACGCAAGGACGCGGCTTCAGAATAGTCGCCGACGAAATCAAGGAGCTGAGCGAGCGCACATCCGCGTCGACTCGTGAAATCGAGGAGGTCGTCCAGTCGGTGCGCGAAGATGTGACCGAGGCGATCCAGCGAGTGGCAGTCGGCGGTCAGCGCGCGGACGAAGGTGTTGATCTAGCGTCACGGGCGGCGTCGCTGCTTACAGAGATTCGCGACAAAACCAATGCCGCCTCGGATCGAATTCGAGCGATCGCCGACTCGACCGCGATCCAGGCCTCCGAGAGCCACACGGTCCTCGAAGCCGCGGACCTCGTGCGACAGCAGGCGCGCGACATCGAGCGCGCGACTGGCGAGCAAGCTCTTACCTCGCGCCACATCGGCGAGCGCGCGTTGCATATGAGCGAGCTCACAGAACAGGTGCGGCTCGCGACCGGCGAACAAGCTAAGGTGTCACGATCTATCGCGCAAGCGATGGAGGAGTTGACGGCCGCTGTGGAGCAGATTCGCGCGGCTTCCGATGAGCAGTCCACCGGCGCCGATCGCGTCCTTCGCGCGGTTGAAACGATCAAGGAAGTAGTAAGCCGCAATCAGGCTTCGATCTCCGGAATCAACAGCGCAGTTGATCTGCTGGTTCGCGAAGCCGAGCTGTTGAACCGCGAAGTGGAAACTTTTCAGTTGCCGGCTCCCGAACGCGGAGGGCATTTGCGGTTCGCGTTGCGAGCTTCGCAAGTAACACTCGATCCGGCAACGGTTTCGTCGTTGTCTCGCGTCGACGTCATGTCGAACATATTTGAAGGTCTGGTGCAATTCGGTGAACGCGCGGAGATTCGGCCGGCAATAGCTGAGCGTTGGGACATTTCTCCCGACGGTCGCGTTTACACCTTCTATTTGCGCGAGTCGGCGAGATTCCACAACGGCCGCCGGGTGCGCGCCGAGGATGTGAAGTACTCTTTCGAGCGGCAGATGCGTCAGAATGAAGACGCGGCGGCATGGGCTTTCAGACCTCTGGTCGGTGCGGAACAGTTCATGTCGGGCGAGACCGATTCCGTTGCCGGCATTCAACTCGTCAACGAGCAAGTAGTGAAGCTCGAGTTGGTTCAACCTGTCGCGTTTTTCCTTTCCACGCTCTGCACCGAATACAGCTACGTTTTCCCGCGTGAAGAAGTTGAGCGACCGGCAATGGATTTCGAGGTACGACCCGTGGGCTCCGGCGCGTTCAGGCTGGTGGAGCCGGTGCTGGGAAGGGAAGTTCAGCTCGAACGCTTTTCGAATTATTGGAACCCGGAACTGCCTTACGTCGATCGCCTGACAGTGCACTTCGGTCTCGGCGGGGAAGAGATATTAGACATGTTCCTGCGGGGCGAGCTTGACTACGTTACGGATTTACCGCTCACCGATCTCGCGACCATAAAGGAGCGCGCTGCCGATATTCAGGCGCTCGAGGCCGTGCAGTTGCAGACGCGGATGCTCGTGTTCGATTGCGAGCGTCCACCGTTGTCCGACCGGCGCGTGCGTCAGGCAATATGTCTGGCGATAGACCGGCGTCGCTTCTTGCGCGAGGTTTACGGTGAGATGGCGGAGCTCAGCATCGGGCCGATCCCGCCTGGTGTGTTGGGTTACGATCCGGGCGAGCGCGGGTACGACTATGATCCGGATCGCGCGAGAACGCTGCTGGCAGACGCTGGCTTTGAGAGCGGGTTCGATACGGAGGTGTGGTGGCCGCAGTCGGTCAACTCAGCGGTCGAGTGCTTGAAAGAAGATTTAGCAGCAGTCGGCATTCGCGCCGAATTTCGTTATGCGGAAGCCGAGGAAATGGAGCGCGGGTTGAAGCTGCGAACAGTTCCCATCGCCGGCCGCGATTGGTATGCTGATTACCCAGACCCTGACAACTTTACGTATGTGCTTTTCAACTCGCGCAATCGCGATCTGTTTATCAGCACCTATTCGAGCGAACAGATCGACCGGTTGACCGACCAGGCTCGTTCAGTGATGAACCGCGATCAGAGAGCTGCCATCTATCGGGAGATCACGAAGCTGCTGCTGGAGGATGCACCGTGCGCTTTTCTAGCACATCGCCGAAGCTTCGTCGCGCACCGCGCTGACCTGGAAGGCGTGACGTTACATCTACTGTCCCCGTCAGTCACGCCGAAGGATTTGTGGTTTGCCAAGCTGAGCGACAGGTAGCGCCGCCGCCCCCTATTACCTACTTAAGATTCTTAAGCTGATTGATTCTATCTTTCACGTCGTGGACGTAAGCCGCAACTTCAGAATCGCTGAAGCCGCCTGCGCGAAACGCATCGATGAGCTGCTTGTCTGAAAGCCGTCCAAGCATATTCCCCATCCATCGAGCGTTCTCAACGGTGATCCCTTGCAACGCTTTCGGGTCCTTGCCCTTGTAGTGGAACACGACCTCGCCGTTCTTCACGCCGTCAATGAATATCTGTTTCGAATACCCGTCGAGGTCGCCCTTCGAGCCGGCCGGTACTTTGCCCATGAACGGGAGCTTGCTGAAGAATGACCCGGTCGATCCGAACGTTGCGCCTAGATCCGCTACATAATAGATCCGTTCTTCGCGATCGCCTCCGCTCTTCTTGCCTGGTCGCACGATCTTGTTGTTGTCGATCTTGAGGTCCCAGTTATTGAGCAAGGCCATCAACACCTTCAAGCCTTGAAGCTCTCGCGTACCGTTGAACGGATTAGATTCCCACGACCAAAACCCTTCCTCTTTGTAGCCATCATTGCGACGCTCGAATCTTACGTCCCATACATCGAAACCGCCGCGCCCAAGGATATGCGTTCTCTTGACGAAATAGTCCTGATCGACGTGGTAACCGGCAGCCCACACTATTCGCGTTGCGGTTGTTTCGGGCTTCGCCTCGGGCCCGAATTTGACGGTCCATTTTCGACCCTTGTCGTCTTCAACGTGGATTTTCTCGGAAGTGCCCTTGGTGGAGCGCGACTCGAAGGTGAATTTACCGTTTGGGTCGGGCGCCCCTTCGGCGCCGCCCGAACCGTTGAACAGATCGCGACTCTCAATGTCGGTTGGGTCTTCCCAGAGCACCGGACGAGCAATCGGCGCATTGCCGTCGTCTCTCGCCTTTTTCTTACCTTCCTTCTTTTCCTTTTTTGGCTTTTCGCCGGCGTCCTTACTCTGAGCGGTGACTGCGTGGCTCGACGGGCATACAGTGGGACAGATGAACAGCGAGATCAGCGCGAGGACGCCGATCAACTTTGACTTTGGCAGCATGACTCAGCCTCCTGACATCCACGTGAGCCTATTATAGCATTTGATCGGCACGTGGAAAGGGACAAGAGGCTGAAAGGACGAAAATGACGAAAGGGACGAAAAGGACGAAAGTCCTATCCGTTCGTTTTTAGTTGGACCGCTGAACGAGATCGCCGATCTGAACTTCGGCCGTGGTCCGCGTGATCAGCGCCACGGAAGCGCTCTTCTCAACTTTTAGCACCACGAGCTCGCCTAGCACCTTGCGCGGCAATTGCGGGCGCTCGCGCAGGACACGATCGCGTGGAGCTCGCGTCGCTTGGATCGAATACTCGCCGCCACGGAATCGATCGCTGTCGTAGCCGTCGCTGCGACGCTTCACCACGTTGTCCTTGGGAGTGTTTGTGACTCCCTCGCGCGCGCCGATCTCACGATAGATGGTGAACGAGTCGCCGGGATGAACGTCCTGTCGAGTGCCCAGATCAATGAAGACCACGCGATTGGCGGAAAGGTTCTCGTGAAAGCCCGGCGACATGACAATCTGCCCGTTGATTCCTCCCGAGCCTTCCCGGTACTTGGGTAACGGACGAGCGTCGCGCGCGGCGGGTCCCAAAGATTCCTCGTAGGGCTTGAGCAAATCGCCGAATTCTATCGTATCGCAGGACACGGTGATTTCGGCCGCCGAGGTCCTCTCACCCACCTCGACAACGCGAAGCATTCCTAGCTCTCGCACATAATAACCAAGTCTCTTCTTTGAAAACGGATGATTGAGCTCGCCGACGGGGCGGATGATGTTATACACGGCGCCCGGCTGGATGCCTGTGCTGCGCCCACGATTTAGATAAACCACGTCGCCCTGGGCAAAGGTCACTTTCAAATTCTCCGCTTCTGCCCCGACGACTTGCAGATCGACGCGCGGAGGAGCATCGGCAATGAAACCCGTACAATAGATGTCTGACCGCTTGGCGAGCGGTTCGGATTGGTCCGAATTCTGCTGCCCGGCGATCGAGGCCGACAGCGATCCGATTAAGAAGATCATTAGAGCAATGCCTGCGCGGACTGTGCTTTTCATCGCGACTCCTGGGATGAACCTGGCCTAGTTGGACTATTCGGGAGGGGCAAAAGTGCTTGCGTACGCTTGCAAAGTAACAGGGTCTCACACTCAGGTCAATAATTAAGATTCGGGGCGTGGATTTGTTGTTCCAGCCGGAATCTGGGCTTCATCGGCAATGCGAAGGTCGAAAAATAGCGGACGAATGAAGTAATCGGTCAAAAAGAAATCACGCCGATGACCGCCTGAGGTCAAACTGAGAGGGCGAAGGTAGGGAGGTTGAACCGGCGACTTTTGAGATCGCGGCCGGAGCTGACTCGTTTGATGTCAGCGAAGACTGGCACGCGTAGTGCACGTGAGAAGCGCGGAAGCTTGAGACGCCTGATGGTGTTCTCTTGGGGCCACCGTACTCAGCGCCGGATAAAGTGCGCGAATGACGTTGGAATTTGACGAATCGTTCTCGCAATTTTGAAAACCGAGTCAGAACCCTCTCTATGGCTTCTGGCGCTGACGTACGGTGGCCCGCTTTCTTTTCTTACTTGCTTACTTTTGCCTCTCGATTAAATCCAAACCATCAATGTGAGGCCGCAGCGCTTCAGGAATTACAACCGAGCCGTCCGATTGCTGATAGTTTTCGAGTAATGCGAGCCACAGCCGCCCGATCGCAAGTCCCGATCCGTTGAGCGTGTGCACGAATTCAGGCTTGGACTTTTGCTCGCGGCGGAATCTGATATTCGCACGGCGAGCCTGAAACGATTCGCAGTTGGAACAGGACGAGATCTCGCGATAAGTGTTCTGGCTTGGAAGCCAGACCTCAATGTCATAGGTCTTAGCCGACGAGAATCCGAGATCGCCTGTCGCAAGTGCCACCCTGCGATAAGCGAGACCGAGCTCCTCGAGCACTGCTTCGGCGTCGCGAGTCAGCGACTCAAGCTCATCGTAAGAGCGCTCGGGCTGCGTGATCTTAACCAGCTCGACTTTGTCGAATTGATGCTGGCGAATCAATCCTCGAGTGTCTTTGCCCCAGCTCCCGGCTTCCGATCTGAAGCACGGCGTGTAAGCAGCCATCTTGATCGGCAAGCGTGCGCCGTCCAGGATCTCGCCGGCGTAGAAGTTCGTCAGCGGCACTTCGGCAGTCGGGATCAAATAAAGCGCGCGTTCGTCTGTCAGCTTGAATAGATCGGCTTCGAATTTGGGGAGCTGACCAGTGCCGAACAGCGTATTCGAGTTAACAATGAACGGCGGCAGCACTTCTTGGTAACCGTTCCGCTTAG
>DATFWM010000176.1:0-8533 GCA_035259295.1 Blastocatellia bacterium
CCTTCAATCTTGAGAGTCTGCGAAGCAGCAGTTAGAGCGAGGCCAACCGTGATGACCACAAGAAGCAGCGATGATTTGAGTTCTTTCATGCAAATCTAGCTGAGAGGAAAGATCAGAGGAACGGGCCACTGATAAAGCAGATTCGACGGATTCTCACGGATGCTATCTGCGTGAACCCGTCCAATCCGTGGTCTATTGCTTTACTTCCCTTTCGAGTACGTCACTCGCCAGATCTTGTTTCCACCGTCATCAGTGATCAACATCGACCCATCTTTCAACACCAACAAGCCAACCGGACGTCCCCACACCTCAGCCTTGTCCTCGCCTAGCATCCATCCGACCGCAAAATCATCGTAGCCGCCCACCGGCTTTCCGTTCCTGAACTTTATGCGGATGATGTTGTAGCCGGTGCGCTTGTTGCGATTCCAAGAGCCGTGACATGCGACGAACGCGTCTCCCTGATAATCGGACGGAAACATCTTGCCGTCGTAGAAGACCATTCCCAGCACTGCTGAGTGAGCTTGAATCAACACGTCAGGCACAATCGCTTTCGCCACAAGGTCAGGACGCTCACTTTTGCGGCGCGGGTCCTCGTGTTGCCCGATGTACGCATAAGGCCAGCCATAGAACGCGCCTTCTTTGATCGCGGTCACGTATTCAGGAACCAGATCGTCGCCAATCAAGTCGCGCTCTTCCACTGCGGCCCAGAGCTGCTTGGTGGTCGGATTGAACGCGAGCCCGACAGGATTGCGAGTGCCGCTGGCGTAAATGCGCTGACCGCTGCCATCGGGATTCATTTCCGATATCGCCGCGCGCATTGGAGGGTCTCCGGCATCGACGTTTGACGATGAGCCTGCGGCGAGATACAACTTCGTGCCGGCCGGGTTGAAGATTACGTTTCGAGTCCAGTGTCCGCGAGGCCCGCTCGGAATATCGAGCAGCTTCTCGGGGGCGCCTTCCGCCTTTGTCTGGCCGGGCTTGTACTTGAATCGCACTAAAGCGTCGGTGTTCCCGACGTAGAGATAATCCTTCCAGAATGCCATTCCGAACGGCCGCGTGAGCCCGGTTGCGAAAACGAATCGTTCATCGACGCGCCCGTCGCCGTTTGAATCGCGCAATATCGATATACGCCCAGGCTGAGACTCAGCTACGAACACATCACCATTCGGCGCAAGCGCCAGTTGCCGCGGATTCTGAAGCTCCCCTTCGGCAAACACGCTAATCTGGAAGCCCGCCGGCACCGTAAGCTGCGCGCCTTCAGGCCTCGGGATCACCCGGGATTGGTTGCGCGGTCCGTTCTGCACCTCAGGAGGCGGCAAGTCCGCGACCTTGATGTCGTAGTGACGCAGCGCACTGACCGATGCGGACTTCAACTGCGACGCCGCGCAGGAAAAGCCGACCAGCACAAAGAGACCTACCGCGAGGACGTGCGCGAAGTCTTGCTTGAAAGCTCTGGCAATTTTCTTGAGTCTCATTTTTCCCTCCCGACGATGGCTGAAACCGCGAATCATTTTCCCACAAACAGCGCGAAAGCAAAACTCATTGTAACGTCGTATAATGGCAGGCGCGTCATAAGATGTTCACATTCGAGACCTGAGGTTGGACCAATGCGAGTGATGCCATTAGCACGTAATTTCGTTGAGGTGGCGCAGCGGACGCTGAGCTCGCTCAGATGTTTCAACCGTCTTGCGGTCTATCCCGGTAACGATTGAAACCATTGCGCCTCGCTTGGCGCCCACTTCAGCTGAGTGTTAATTGTGACAGGGGAAAAGCTTATGACAGAGGAAACCACAGAGTTCGGTCTGTCCACAATCAGACAGATTTCAGTCAACGTTCACGACGTCAAGAAAGCGATCGACTTTTATCGCGACACGCTGGGGATGAAGTTTCTCTTCGAGGTCCCGAACATGGCCTTTTTCGATTGCGACGGCGTCCGGTTGATGCTTGCGCTTCCGGACCGCCCCGAGTTCGATCACCCCAGCTCGATCATCTACTTCAAAGTTCTCGACATTCAGCGCGCTTATGATGAGCTAAGCGCACGCGGGGTGAAATTCGAGAGCAAGCCCAGTCTGATCGCGCGTCTCTCAGACCACGATCTATGGCTGGTCGATTTCCGCGACGTCGATAACAACCTGCTGGCACTGATGAGCGAAGTGCCGCGAGATGATCACTGACCGCTGTCATCGGGCTTGAGCTTGAAGAAAACCTCAAGCGTGACCTGGTATTCGATCTTGCCGTCGCGGATCGCGCCGCGCTGCTCGCGCACTTCGAACCAGCGCAGCTCGCGGATGGTTTGTTTCGAGCGGTCGATAGCCACTTCGATAGCCTTGCTGAAGCTTTCGTTCGACGTCCCCGCGATGGTGATGCCTTTGAAAACATCGTCTGCCATTGCTGCACCTCTAATTAAGATTGAACTCGATCTGTACCGACATCCAGTAGGCAACCGGCTCGCCATCCTTTCTGGCCGGGTCGAACTTCAGCTCATAGGCGGCCCGGATAGCTTGTTCAGTTAACCCGTCTGGCAACGCATTTCTTATAATGACTCGCTTCACAGCGCCATCGCTTCCCACCAGTATTCGCGCAACAACCGTGCCCATCACATGATTCATTCGAGCCTGCTCCGTGTATCGAGGCCGTGGACTGTTCAGAAGTTTGGGTTTGGAATCGACCGGCGACACAGCATCAGTAGAGGCAGGCGCGGGTGGTGGAACAGGCAAGGACGGTGGGGCGAGCCCCGGTCGTGTGCCGGACGTCGACTGTGTGTCCGCGATTGAGCGCCGCGGCTTCGGAAAAGGAAAGCCTTCCCAGATATCGCCACTGACAAATTGGGCGCCGGCGAGCTGCACAGACAAACGGGTCGGATCGCCCGAGACGGTCATAAACGCTGTGTCAAACCTCTTGCTCTTCCCAGGTTCGATTTCCAATTTGCTGTGATAGACAAAGAAGGTGTTGTTCTCCTGTGTATTCGTGAACTCCAAACCCGCGCCGGTCACAAGTTGGTTTGAGCGATTGATGAGCGTGAAACTCAGCTTCATCACGTAGTCATTGATGAACGGCCTGGCATCAGGAGTGACATCATAGCTTCCTTCGATCTTGATCGACGTGGCTTTCGCGTCATTGATCTCGAGCGGAGCGCCGCCGATGTCGACAACTTGCAGCAAAGTCGCGGCGCCGGACTCGAGCTTGTCTTGAAGCTGTTTCTTCGCTCGATCCGAAAGCACTCCCGCAGAATCCGGTCTGTCAGTTAGCCAAACCTGCGCATCTGACGATTGACTCTGTGCTCGAGATGTAGTTTGTGAAATGACACAAAGAGCCAAAATCAAGTACAACAAGAATTCCGAGATCTTGCGGTAAGCACTCATCGTCATTTACCTCTTATTGAGCCAACCCTTCAGCCGGTCGCGCGAGACCTCGATACATCTCGGCGAAGATTCGAGGAACGCCAGGCATTAAGTATCGCTCAATCTTTACAATCTCAAACCCGCTTCGTCGAATCAAGCTCTCGATTGGTCTATTCAGATTACAGCCGCACGCTACCACTCGCTGAATGGGATTCAGTCGGTCCTGCCATTTAATGACTCGCGGATCGTCGCTGCGTCCGTGTTCGAGGAAAGCGAATGGGTGGTCGGGTTTGAGCACCCGCCGGATCTCGGCAAGGGCCGACAGTACGTCCCGGATTGAGCACAGCGTGAAGGTCGTGACAACTCCGTCAAACGACCGGTCCTCGAAAGGCAATGTTCCGCTCGCGTCGAGCAGGAAGAGCTCGATCGGCATATGAGCTTCTGATATCCGTTTGGCGACGCGATCAGGCAACATCCGAACGCTGTCAATCGCCGTCAGCCTGGTCACCGTGTTTGGATAGCAAGCGAGATTGAGCCCGGTGCCGAAGCCTACCTCGAGCACGCGGCCGCGCAAGGGAGCCAGCGCCGCGCGACGCTGCTCCTCGACCGTCGCGTCCGACAGCGACCAATCAAGAACGCGTGGGAAGACGTGAGTTGAATAGAAGCCCATCGCTGCCGGATTTCGCCACAAAGTCACCAAGACACCAAGATCTACCACGAAGCCGAGCGCGCGTCATTGTCGTTTGTAAGTTCCCATCAACTGTCCTTCTGCCATCGTGTGCCCTTTCATCGCGTTCACCAAATCGCTCTTGGTCGCTTTTGGCTTGAGGCTCAATTCCGCGTCTAGAGCGTACAGTTTAAAGAAGTAACGATGAGGCTTCCCCGGTGGAGGACACGGGCCGCCGTAGCCAACTCGCTGGAAGTCGTTGACGCCTTGCTTTGCACCTCGAGGCGTGGTCTCGGAAGCCGCGATGCCCTCCGGCAGCTCATTGACGTTTGCCGGCAGATCATACAGCACCCAGTGCACCCAAGTGCCTGCCGGCGCGTCTGGATCATCACAAATCAAGGCAAGGCTCTTAGCGCCATTCGGTATGCCGCTCCACTTGAGCGGCGGCGAGACATCATCGCCGTCACAGGTATGCTTCGTCGGAATCGATTCACCGTCTTTGAATGCAGAGCTGGTGAGCTCAAGTTTCATGGTCGCTTCCTCCTTAGTCACGTTGGCGTGCAAACAAGCGACCACGTTAAGTACAAGCGTAAGCAGCAGACAGCACATCAACGCACGAGTGTTCTTTCGGTGCATGCCTGATCTCCCTTTCATCGCCGTCCAACAAACAATGGTAGCTCCGACAAGACCCAATCGGCCATCCAGAGAGAGAAACGAACGCCCTTCTGGACTCAGCTCCTTCTTCGGATATATTCTCTTTGCGCGTCACGCTGGATTTGACAACGGAGAAAGCAAACATGAATCTGACGGTCCGCAATGCCCCACGCGCTCGTGAGCGTTCTCGCGTTTTGACGTGCGGAGCCCTTCCCGCCCTCTGTCTGGCTCTGGTAACAATCCTCGCCCCGCTGGCGTCAGCCGGTCAGTTCATCTCGCGTTATCATTCGCGTCCGGAGGGCTTGCCAGCCACCGAGTTTGCACGTTTGATAAACAATCTCTCCGAAGAGGGCGGGTACTTTCGCTCGGATAATTTCACGTCTAACGAAACTTCTTACTTGCACGTGGTGGACAAGCTGCGCGAGTTGGGCGCCAGCGGAGGCGCCTACATTGGCGTAGGGCCGGAACAGAATTTCACTTACATTGCCAAGGTGCGTCCGCGCATCGCGTTCATCGTCGACATCCGCCGACAGGCGATGATTCAACATCTGATGTTCAAAGCCATCTTCGAGCTGGCGGCCGACCGCGCTCAGTACCTTTCGCTACTGTTAAGCAAGCCGCTGCAAAAGGACAAAGCTCCAGGCGCCGGAGCTTCCGTGAGCGAGATCCTCAGCTACTTCAGCCAGCCGTCGTCCGACGATCGCGCATACGCTGCAAACCTCGCGGCGATTCGCAAAACGATAAAGGACAATTTTCGGGTGCAGCTATCGGACGCCGATCAAACGAGCCTCGAGTACGTGTACAGGAATTTTCGCAGCGACGGGCTCGACATCGCTTATCGGATGGAAGGCATGCGGGGCGGATGGTTTCCTACTTTGAAAGAGCTGATCGAGCAACCGGATCAGCACGGTAAGCTGGGCAACTTCCTGGCGACCAAAGAGGATTTCGAATTCGTCCGCGACATGCATCGACGAAACCTGATCATTCCGGTGGTGGGCGACTTCGCCGGGAAGAAAGCGCTGGCCGCGGTTGGAGATTATTTACGTAAGAACGGCTACACCGTCGCGGCTTTCTACACCTCAAACGTCGAGCAGTATCTATTCCAAGGCGCGGTGTTCAATGGCTTTGCCGAGAACGTCCGCAAGCTGCCCATCGACGACAAGAGCCTGTTCATTCGCGCGGTTCCCAACACGCGCTTCACCCATCCGGCGCAACTGCCAGGCCATCGAACCACAACATTGCTTCAGCAGATGACCGTGTTCTTGCGGGACTTCGATGAAGGGCGTTATCAAAGCTACTCAGATCTGGTTATGACCCACTACATCGCCGCTGAAAACGCTCGATAGACTTCAAGCAACCGAGAAACATTATTGAGACTGGACGGCGATGCGATTTACAACTCTTCGGACGCCCTTGACCGACCTGGCGATTTCCTCCGCTCGCACCTTCAGCTCGTCGTCCGGCACGCGGCCGACTAATGTGACCGTGAAGTCTGTAACCCTCGCCTCTACGGAAGCCAGCTCCGGGTCGTCCAGCAGCTTCAAGCTTATCGCCGCTGCAATCTCAGCGCTTGAAGGTCCGCTCCCAGCAACGGGTCCGCTTGCCGGTTGAGTCCCCGGTGGGCTGACGATGGTCGATGGCTGTTGCGCCGGCTGCTGAGCGGGTTGCTGCTGGGCCGGTTGCTGTTGCGGCTGCTGAGCGGGTTGCTGCATCTGCTGAGCCATGTTTCTATCCTGTCCGATACTTTGATCGCTGCTTGCTTGCCGGTAGTTCACGATCAGTAAAGTTATGGCTACGGTAGCGGCGACCGAAGCCAACACCAAAGCGATGACCGACGCGACTGACACTCCTCGGCGTTCGTGCACAACTGAATCGTATTGAGCTTGGACGACGGGCCGAGCACGTTTGATAGGCACTTCGAATACTGTCTTTCTTTCGCGATAGTCATCCATAACTGACCTCCTGAATTCCCTCTCTTTGCCATCCTCGGAGCTTTGAATTTCCGACGCTGTGTCGAAACCAGTCACTCTAGCTCCGGGTACGCGCACGAAAACAAGTCGATACGCTTGTTCAAGCGTCGGTCGAGAGTAGAAGTGGCAACACACGTGCCGCGTCTCATGTAACTATGATTTCTGAGCTTGCAGGGCAGAAGGTTAAGACGCCGGTACTAGTCGCGCGGTGGACCTTGTCGGATACGCATTCGCACTTTGTTGGGATCACCCGACCAGGCACTCTCGATCCACCATGTGGAGCCAGCCTCCTCAAAAGAACGCACGATCTCGCGCGCTTTTTTGCGATTCGTCCCAACGCACCGCTCGCTGCATGGACTTAGGAAAGAAGCGGGGAGGGGTCAGGCTTGACTTCGTTGCGATTTCACAATTTGATCAAATGTCAACGAAATCAAGTCTGACCCCTCTCGACGCTGTTTCATAGATTATAGATTGATCAGCCGGCACTAACTTGACTCTCAGATACTTAGGCTGGTAGCAAGGTACTGCGGTTGACACTCGCAGCTTTCCAGGCAAGATTTTGCACGGGAGAATGGCGACCGGATGGAACCACAACCAAGGAATTTCCAGTCGCGGAAATGGATAACCGTAGTATTTCTGATTGCGCTCACGGCGATCGCTCTTTACTTTTGTTTCATAATCGCCCGGCCATTCCTGGCTCCCATCCTATGGGCGTTGATCATCGCGGTCCCTTTTCATCCGATACACGACCGGCTGCATCGGGTCATTCGCAACCGGACCGCCGCTGCTCTGACATCTGTCTTTATCGTGATTCTGATCGTCATCGTGCCGGCGATGCTGCTTGGCATGGCTACAATAAATGAGCTAAAGGACGCCTTCCAAAGCGTCAACGAGAAGAGCGCGGCAGGCGGCGGGTGGGCGCAATACTTTACCAAAATCAGCGACTCAGCTTCACACTGGATTGGCGACCTGGTTGGGGCGCCGGACTTTGATCTCAAGCGCGAATTGATGGGGCGACTGGGCCAGATCAGCAGCGTGGCCGGCTCGTTAGCCACCAGCATAGTAGGCAATGTGACTTCAGTCCTGGTGCAAGGGATACTGACACTCTTCATTCTGTTCTTTATGCTTCGCGACGGCCATTCGGCGCGCCGGTTGCTGATAGCGGTGATACCACTCAGTCACGATCAGGTCGAAAGGCTATTCAACAGCGTCACCGATACAATCATTGCCGACATGTACGGCGTGATCGCGATCGCGATAGCTCAGGGGCTGTTGATGGCTCTTGCTTTCTCGGCACTGGGGCTGCCCTCGCCTTTCTTGTGGGGGGCAGTGTCGGCCGTAGTGTCGCTGTTGCCTATAGGCGGGACGGCGCTTGTGTGGCTGCCCGGATCGATCATCCTTATCGCGTCGGGCCACTGGGTTAAAGGGATACTCCTGCTGGCCTGGGGCGCAGGCGTCGTAGGAATGCTGGCAACAGTCGTCCAGCCGATAGTGCTAGGGCGACGGGCCAAGCTTCACACGCTGCAAATCTTCCTGGGGCTGCTTGGAGGCGTCCAAGCCTTTGGCTTGATAGGGTTGTTCCTAGGTCCGACGATCATCTCGGTAACGCACGCGCTGTTTCGTATTATTCGAGAGGAGAACAAGAGCTGGAGGGCGACCGCGGAGGCAGCCGGAGCCAGGACGGTAATCCCCAACCAGACCCAAACAATCCAAAACTCGGGAGTCAAGGGTTGAAAAATGTATGCAGCAAATTCTGAATCACTCTCTTGCCACAGCGTCGAGTGCTTCGAGACATCATCCAGTGCCGCACTCGGTGGGCACTGAACTGTTCAGTGCCCACCGAGTGCGGCACTGGATGATGTCTCGAAGCACTCGACGCTGTGGCAAGAGAGTGATTCAGA
>DATFWM010000177.1:0-2680 GCA_035259295.1 Blastocatellia bacterium
CTCGCCCGTTGCATCACCGAGCCGCGCGGGGCAAGCGGAGCGCAATCGCGTACCGTTCAAGACCGAGGCCAAGCAAAAACGGGCATCTTGCGATGCCCGTAAGTTGCTGATTTTGAAAGTCGGGGCGATTGGATTTGAACCAACGACCTCTCGGTCCCGAACCGAGCGCTCTACCAGGCTGAGCCACGCCCCGTTAATCGAGGTTGAATGATAGCTGCCGCGCAGTTAGGTTGTCAAAGATTCGGGGAAACTCCTACTCGGCCGCCTGTTGCTGTCCTTCGGTCAGCATCTCAATAAACTTTCGCGCGGCCCCGCTGAGAATCTTTCCTTTACGATAAATAATCGCAATCGGCCGCGCGAAACTCTCCGTAAAGTTCACGGCGCGCAAGGTGCCCGCGCGCACTTCGTTTTGAACCGTCGCCCGCGGGACAATAGTTACTCCTAAATCGGCTTCCACTGATTGCTTGACCGTCTCGATATTGTCGAGCTCCATAACGTACTGCACGCTGACGCCGCGCTCCCGTAGTATCTTGTCAACAGCTTTGCGCGTTGGGATGTCGCGTTCGAATCCAATGAATCGTTGTCCGTCCAAACTGCTGATGTCGATTCGCTTCTTCGCCGCAAGCTCGTGTTCGGGACTGCACACTAGAACGAGCGGGTCGTTGCCGAACGGGATTATTTCAATCTGCGGGCGAGCCGCTGGATACGCCACAATGCCGATGTCGATCACGTGGTTGATGACGTCCTCGTACACCTTGTTTGGCCGGCTGTACTCAATGTGAACGTTCACTTGCGGGAACGTCTTGATGAAGCGCTTTAACACCGGCGAAAGTTCGTGAATTCCAACCGAATAAATCGTTGCCACCCGTACCTGACCGCTTACGATGTTGCCCAAGCCCTTCATCTCTTCATTGAGCGCGTTGAAGCGGTCGATGATCTCCCGGCAGCCCTGATAAAAAGTCATGCCGGCCGCGGTTGGCACCAGACTGCCGCCGCGGCTCCGCTCGACCAGCCTTCGATTGAACTTGTCTTCCAGCGCGCGAACCTGCTGGCTGACCGCGGATTGCGATATGAAGTTCTTTGTCGCCGCTCTCGAGAAGCTGTGCGTGTCGATAAGATCGCAAAACACCTTCAGAGATTCGATATGCATAATCCCGCCTTATTAGGTCGAACTTGAATACTGAATGCTACTTATACCATAAGGACAGAACTGGAGTTCCAAGCTTTGCGTGCTGATACGGTGGATCCCATAATTCCTGGCAGGATTTGGAAGAAGGCAGCACGCGTCTGCGTCTAATTGGCAACGATCTAAGGTGGTTCAGGAGGAATGCCTGATGGGCCTGCTTCTACACGACCTCCGTTATGCCTGCAGGTTGCTGACCAGAAGCCCCGGCTTTACCGGGATTGCCGTGCTTGCGCTTGCGCTTGGCGTTGGAGCCAACAGCGCTATCTTCAGTCTGGTGAATGCAGCCTTGCTGCGACCCCTGCCAGGGATACGCGAATCCAATCAGCTGGTGATGTTCGAGCAAATCCGAAACGGGCGGGTGCAATACAACTTCGGTTATCCCGACTACATCGACTATCGCGACAGGACCGTTTCTCTCGACGGGCTCGCCGCTCATTGCGGGACGCCGCTGACTTATACAAACGGCGCGGTTGAACGGCTGAGAGGCGATCTGGTGACCGGCAATTATTTTTCTCTACTCGGAGTAACGCCGGCACTAGGGCGCCTCATCGCTCCTGACGACGACACCGAGCCCGGTGCGAGTCCTGTAGCAGTGCTGAGCTATGGGTTCTGGCTCAGAGCGTTTGCCGGAGAAGCCGGTGTGATTGGACGCGCCATAAAGCTCAACGGGTATGACTTCACGGTCATCGGCGTCGCCGCGAAGGAGTTTAGCGGAACGGAGAAGGGCGCCGCGTTCGACCTTTGGATTCCGGTGAAGATGCAAGTGCAAGCGATGCCCAGAACGCTGGGCCGACACTGGTTTAATGATCGCTCAGCAGGTTGGCTCACGTTGTTCGGGCGACTGAAGCAGGGGGTATCGCTGAAGCAGGCTCAGACTGATCTCGTCACAATAGCAGCGCAGCTTGAACAGAGTTATCCGGAGACAAACAGGGCAAGAACGCTGCGGTTGCTTGGCGGAATTGGGCTGTATTCAGACGATCGAGTAAGTCTTCGCAACTTCCTCGGGCTCCTGCTCGCGGCAGTGGTCCTTCTGCTATTGATCGCCTGCACTAACGTTGCGAATCTTCTGCTCGTGCGAGCAACATCGCGCCAAAGAGAGATCGCCGTGAAACTGGCTCTGGGAGCCACTCGCGGAAGGCTGATCCGGCAGTTACTGATTGAAGGCCTTCTGCTTTCGCTTGCCGGTGGCGGTCTTGGATTACTCCTGACACCGTGGGCCGCCGCGTTGATTTTGGCATTTCAGCAGCCCACTTACGCGCTTCGCGGCATGAACGTCAGCGTTGACGGGCGAGTCCTTGCTTTTACAGCGGCGCTTTCCGTTTTGACTGGATTGATGTTCGCCCTCGTTCCTGCCTTGCAAGCATCAAAGCCCGATCTGGTGACTTCGCTCAAAGAGGGAGTGCCAACATCCGGGCGTCGCAAATCGGCGTTGCAGGGACGACTCGTCGTCGCACAGGTTGCGCTGTCGCTGGTGTTGCTGATCGGCGCGGGGCT
>DATFWM010000178.1:0-7520 GCA_035259295.1 Blastocatellia bacterium
TGCGCGTGTTGGGCGTGACCTGCAGTTGATAGCAACGATAGTGTGAGCGCCAATCGAATGTATTTCATCTTGACCTCAATGCTTGGTTTTGCAAAACGAATATACAACATTGAAGCCGAGACCTTAAATAAAGAGAGAGGATGAACGGGCGGATGGAACTTGCGGAGCCCAAGCTCAGAAGATCACGTCGAAATCCAACCTGAACCGCCGCTTGTGATTCCCAAAGAACACTCCGTGCGCGCGATCGGCTATGTTTGAATGTACTCGAAGCGGATTGAAGTGGTTGGTAACATTAAACCCGCTCACCGAAAAACGCAGCGAGTATTTATCGCTCACCTTGACATCCTTCGACATCCGCGAATCCAGCGAGTAGAAATTAGGGAACCGCTTCTGGTTTGGCATGCCCACGTAATGATGCAGCACGTCAGTCGGCGCATAAGGGAAGCCGTTGCGCCACTCAATCATCGGCGCGAACTGCGTCTTCAGTGGAAGTTTCAACAGACCCCACGCCAGAAACCGATTCGGCAGATCGCCTGTCAGATGCGAGAATCTGTTGGCCCTCACCACTGGAAAAGGAAAATTGCCAAGGTAGTTGTTGAACTCGTTCAGGTCTCCGCGCGACCGCCCGTGAACGTAGGAGAAAAACATTTGCTGTTCATTCCTCAGCGAGACTCGCGCAGTCAACTCCAGTTGGTGATACGCAGACCGGCCATCGCCACCCAACACCACGGAGCGCCTTTCCTGAACTACTCTGGGGGTGAAGATAACTCCGCCGCGAAAGCTGCTTTGAAGATAACCCGCCCTGATACGCAGCATTTTCGAAAACGGGTGTTCGATCTCGACGTTCCAGGTTTCGCTGTACGGCGCGAAATTGCCGGCGTGGTTCCTGCTGTAAACAAATGGAAGCCTCCTCGACTGAGCGCGATCGGTGTCGTTGAAGAAACGGTGCGGTCCATCGATGATTCGGCCGCCCGAGCCGAAGGTCGTGATGACTTGCTCCGGGTAATTACAGAATGCGTACACGCTCAGCGGCACTCGATCGTAGAACAATCCGAAACCGCCGCGAATAATCGTGCGCTGACTACCGAAGGGCATCCAACTCAACCCGACACGGGGCGCCACTCGAGCCGTCTGCGTTATGCTTTGCCGCTCGAATCGAGTGCCGACGTCCACGGCAAACTTGGGATTCATCACCCAGTGGTCCTGCAAGAAGAAAGCAGTCTCGATGTCCTTGCGACGGAAGGCGCGGCCCGCGATCCAGTCAATACGTCTGATCAACCGGCTCGCCGCATCCTCGATCAGCACAGGCCGCGCGGCGAAGGCGCCGCGGTTATGGGTCGCAGAAACGGTCGTGCCCAGCTTCAGGTTGTGTGCCCCGTGAAACTTCATCGGAGAGAGAGAATAAATTTCGATCCATTCCGTACGAGAGGCGCGCCGGTTCTGTTGGCTGAAGTAGTTTCCGCGATTGCCGGTCGGGGTCAGGATCATCGGTTCGTCGCCCTGCCCCCACACGTTGCCCACGAATCGCTTTATTGCCAGTGTGCTTTCGAGCAAATTTCTGCCCAACGTCCAGCGATCGATCAACGTCCCTGTGTAGTCGCGCGCGCGAAACGTGGGCGTGACCGGCTGAGGGTTGAAGAAGTCAAGTCCGACAAAATTCATATGTCGGGGCGCGGCGTGAAATGTGCCACTCAGCGCGTTAGCGGGCGACAGGATGTAGTCAAGCTGTGTGAATGAGTTCGTCGATTCTTGTTTGCTCTCGTTGTGACCAAAAGGCAGCGTGCGGTCAGGCTGCTTTTGAAGATCGTATTCGAGACCCTCGGAGAAATAAAACTTGTTGGGGATCAGAGGGCCGTTGAACGTCACACGCGGCGACGCTTCACGCAGGCCGCGCACGTGACCACTGCGTATGCGAAACTCAGGCAGCGGATCATTTAATTCGACGTTCCATTTGTCGCCGCCCCGACGCGTTTCTACCGAGACAACTCCGGCAGTGAAGCGCCCGAACTGCGCGAGATAGGGAGTCTTGAATACTTCGATCGTTTCCACGCTGTCGACTGGGACGGTCATTCCAAATTGTCCGGTCGCCGGATCAGTAACGTCGGCGGCGTTGACTACAAGCGCGCTCCGATGCTCGGCGGCGCCGGCGATGTTTATCTCGCCTTCGGAAGTGCGCACGACGCCGGGTATCAGCGGCAGCGAGTCCGCGACAGTCGCAGGCTTGGACGGGACGATCTTTGCGTCCGCGCGCTGAAGGGCGGCTGGAGCTGAAGCGCCCTTTTCGATTGTTCCGTTATCCGCTTGGACATTGATGGTGTCTTTCAATTCCACTTTTGGAATCATCCCGAATCTGATTTCCACGCGAGCGCCGCTGGCAATCATGACGCTCTCCGTAAGAGGTTCGAATGACTCCCTGGAAACAATCACTTCGTAGCTTGCGGGACCGAGCGCGGAAAACTCCGCCTCGCCTGAAGCGTTTGTAGTCGCGGTTGCGATTCCTGAGCCGCCGAGTTTCACTTCGACCAGCGCTCCGGCGACCGGCTTGTCCGCGGCGGAGGCGATCACTCGAAGGGTTGCTGTGTTGGTCTGCTGACCGAGCGTGGTTGCTGCGAAGCTAAATGACGTGGAGATTAGAAGCGCAAGAAAGCGCGCACTGTTTAGGGGCATCTTCGTTCTCTCCGGAATTCAAGTGCTTCAAGCGCTGGGCGGATGATACACCATTACCGCTGCTTTGCAAATGCCCTAAATGAGCTTACCCAAATGAGGAAGTCGCTGTTTCCAGCAGTCACTTCTTATCGCGCTGCTCGATCTTAGACCAGGTATCCCGCAGGCCGATTGTACGATTGAATACTAATTTCCCCGCGGTCGAATCGGGATCAACGCAGAAATAGCCCAACCGCTCGAACTGATACCGTGCTCCTGGCGCTGCACCGCGCAAGCTCGGCTCGAGCTTGCAGCCAGTTAACACCTCTAGCGAGTGCGGGTTAAGATTGGCGGTGAAGTCCTGTCCTTCCTCAACCTGGTTCGGATTCTCCTTCGAGAAAAGATTGTCGTAGAGCCGAACTTCTGCCTCCATGGCGTGCGCCGCGGAGACCCAGTGGATCGTCGCCTTCACCTTGCGTCCGTCAGGCGCGTTGCCGCCTCGCGTGGCTGGATCATAAGTGCAATGCAGCTCCACGACGTTGCCTTCCGAATCTTTCACAAGATCCTTACAAGTAATGAAGTATCCATATCGCAGTCTCACCTCGCGACCCGGCCCGAGACGATAGAACTGTTTCGGCGGATCCTCACGAAAATCGTCTCGCTCGATGTAAAGCACTTTTGAGAACGGGATCTTGCGCTTACCGGCGCTCGTGTCTTCGGGATTATTGATCGCCTCCATCTCTTCAACCTGATCCTCGGAGTAGTTTTCAATGACGACACGCAACGGACGCAGAACCGCCATCACTCGCGGCGCGCGCTTGTTAAGGTCTTCACGGAGGTGATGTTCGAGGAGCGATAGCTGTACGATGTTGTTAGTCTTGGACACGCTGAGACTCCCGCAAAAATTACGGATCGCTTCGGGCGTGTATCCGCGTCGCCGCATTCCGGTCAGCGTCGGCATTCGCGGATCGTTCCAACCCGCAACGTGACCTTGTTCAACAAGAGTCAGCAGCTTGCGTTTGCTCAACAGGGTGTAGGTCAGGTTGAGCCGGTCAAACTCGAACTGCCGCGACGGAAAGATGCCAAGTTGTTCGATGAACCAGTTGTACAGGGGACGATTGTTCTCGAACTCGAGAGTGCAGATCGAGTGAGTCACCTTCTCGATCGAATCCGACTGACCGTGAGCGTAGTCGTACATCGGATAGATGCACCACCGGTTGCCGGTGCGGTGGTGTTCCATATGAAGGATGCGATACATCACCGGATCGCGGAAGTTCACGTTTGGCGACGCCATATCAATCTTAGCACGCAACGTCCGCGAGCCGTCTGGGAATTCGCCGTTCTTCATCCGCTCGAACAGATCGAGGTTCTCTTCGATCGAGCGATCGCGATAAGGGCTGTTTCGTCCCGGCTCGGTCAGGGTGCCGCGATACTCGCGAATCTCATCCGCGCTGAGGTCGCACACGTAAGCCTTGCCGGCTTTGATTAGCTGGATGGCCCATTCATAAAGCTGGCCGAAATAATCCGAAGCGTAAAATAATCCATCCCACTGGTATCCGAGCCAGCGGATGTCTTCCATTATTGATTCGACGTACTCGGTCTCCTCCTTGGACGGATTCGTGTCATCGAAACGAAGATTACACTTGCCGCCGAACTCAGCCGCGAGCCCGAAGTCGAGATAGATCGCCTTGGCGTGACCGATGTGCAGGTAACCGTTCGGCTCGGGAGGGAAGCGAGTCTGCACCCGTCCGCCGTGTTTGCCGGACTTGACGTCTTCGATGATGGCGTCGCGGATAAAATTAGATTGCCGCGACGATTCGGCGGCGACTTCGGGTTCTAACGATGCCATGTCTTTGTACTGTCTCCTGGCAATTCTTGAGGATCCAAGTTAGGCAGCACGTGCTCTTCTTTGAAGTTGTCGTCCCTCTGGCGAACTCCGTGGAAGAGCTCACGTTTCCAAAATGGAGATTACATCGTCAAGCGTGCTCACGGCAAAGTCCACCTGGTCGCGGTCGACTATCAGCGGCGGCGAGAAACGGATCGCGGATTCTCCGGCCCCCTGGATCACCAGCCCTCGGTTGAAGCATTCGACCACGATCTTGTCTCGGAACTCCGGCCAGGCCTGCGTTGCTTCGCGGTCGCGGGCAATCTCGACGCCGATCATCAATCCAAGGCCACGCACCTCGGCGATCGACGCGTGCTTCGCTTGCGACTCGCGCAGGCGGTCGATCATGTAAGCACCCATTTCAGCGGCGTTTTTCATCACGCCGTGTTCGAGTATCTCGAAGGTCTTCAGCGCCGCTGCGATAGCGACCGGATTTCCGCCAAACGTGGACGCGTGCGCGCCCACATGCCATTGCATCAAGTCTTCCCGCGCAAGCGTGACGCCGAGCGGCAAACCTCCGCCGATCGCTTTAGCCATGCACATCACATCGGGCACGACGCCGAAATGCTCGATCGCCCACAGCTTTCCAGTGCGGCCCATCCCCGATTGGACTTCGTCGACGATCAGCGCAATGCCGTGCTGGTCGCAAACGCGCCGAAGCTCGGGCAGGAAGTCAGGCGACGGGACAACGTATCCACCCTCGCCTTGAACCGGCTCGACTACAATGGCAGCGCAGTCCTCGGGCGCAACGGTCGTTTTGAAGACAGTTTCTTCAATGTAGCGCGCAACGCGTCGCCCGACGCCTTCAGCCCCGCGGCGTTCAAGTGGGAACCGAATCGGGTTCGCGTACGGCACGTGAGTGACGTCGAGCGCCTGCGGGCCGAAACCTCTTCGCTGCGCGGCTTTCGATGCGGTCAAGGACAGGGTGCCGAAGGTTCGTCCGTGAAACGCCCCGCGAAACGCAATGAACTTATGGCGTCCGCTCGTATAGGTCACTGCCTTCAACGCAGCTTCCATTGCTTCGGCGCCTGAGTTGCCGTAGTGAACTTTCTTTGCAAAATCGCCGGGAGTTACCTGACTCAGTTTCTCAGCCAGCGCGGTTTGATGTGGATAGTAGTAATCCGTGCCGGATATGTGAACGAACTCACGCGCTTGACGAGAGATCACTTCCGCGATTTCCGGATGCGCGTGCCCTAGCGCCGCAACTGCGACGCCGGCATTGAAATCGAGGAATCTGTTGCCATCGACATCTTCGATGATCGCGCCGTAACCACGCTCGGCCACCAACGGATAGCTCCGCGTGTAACTCGGCGAAATGTACTTCGCATCACGGTTGAGCATTTCCGTGGCTTTGGGCCCCGGAAGCGCAGTCTTGATCTCGGGCAGTTTTGTCTTCGTAATGGGCTGCATAAAACCTCCGTCGCGCGCGTGATAGTCGCTGGATGAACCCAGAGGTGAGCTTGCAAGAACACCTCACGGTGAAGAGACTGTCTAGAACTGACGCGTGCTTTTATCAGTCAGCAAAGAGGTTTCTGCGGATCCTGCGGGGAGCGTGTACGATTACGTTTCTCATAGTTTCGTCTCCCTCTTGTACTGATGAAATCTTAACACGCCTGTCAGGGGGCATCAATGATTTGATCGACGCAAAAGACAAGCTTCGCACACGAGGGCATCTTAGGGTATGATTCTCCGTCAGTGGTTCCGGACTAAACGCTTCGGAAGGACTCTCATGGTTGATCAGCGCAAGGAGGCCGAGAGGGCGATACTGCTCAAGCTGCTGGCTTCTGCATTTGTTTCTTCTTTAATTCTGAGCTTCGCTTCCTGCTCGAAAACCTCAGGCAAACAAGTCGACGCCGCGGCCGGACGTACATTATCCGTTCGAGTGGTACCCGTCGAGCAAAGGCAGATTCGCCGCAACGTCGAGTCGGTCGGCTCGCTTTTCCCATTCGAAGAAGTAACCGTCAGTTCGGAGGTCGAAGGCCGAGTCGAACAGGTTCTGGCCGATGTCGGCGATCACGTCTCGGCCGGTCAGACCATAGTAAAGGTCGTGCCGACGGAGCTCCAGCTGACTCTCGAACAGCAGCGAGCAAACCTGCGGCAGGCTCGTGCGAGATTGGGACTCCCTGAAAACGGCGACGACCTGAAGGACGTGCGCGCGGCTGCCGAAGTCAAGAAAGCCGCGGCCGATCTCGCCGACGCGGAACAAAAATACAATCGCGCCAAGACGCTTTACGAGCAAGGGCTGCTGCCGAAACAAAACTTTGATGAAGCCGAATCGCGCTACAACGCCGCGCGCGCGGCTTATGATCTGTCCGTTCAAGCGGTGGAGAACCTTCGCGGGCAGTTGGCGCAGTCTCGCGCGGCTGCTGCGCTTGCGCAGAAAAAAGTCAACGATTCGAACATTCGCGCGCCGTTCGCCGGTCAGGTCAAGGAGCGATCAGTCACTCAAGGACAGTATCTAAAAGTTCAAACTCCGGTGATGACGATCGTCAACATCGATCCGCTTCGCGTGAGGCTGAAAGTTCCCGAGAAGATGGCCGCGTGGGTCAAGAGCGGCCAGGAGGTCACCGTTGCCGTTGAGGCCTTCCCCGATCGCGCGTTCACCGGGAAAATCTCGCGCATCAATCCATCGGTCGATCAACAGACTCGCGCGTTTGAAGTTGAAGCGTTGATCGAGAACCATCAAGCGCTGCTAAAACCCGGCTTCTTCGTCAAAGCATCGATTCCGTCCAGCTTAGTCGTCGATGCGTTGTTTGTCCCTAAAGACGCGCTTTTGTACGTGTACGGCGTTTACAAGGTGTTTGTGGTCGAGGGCAACACATTGAAGGAGAAGGAAGTAAAGCTCGGCGAGCGCTCGGGTGACGAGGTCGAGATACTCGAAGGCTTGACGCAAGGCGAACGCATTGCGCTGGCGACGAAAGGTCAAGAGTTGAAGGAAGGCGCGGCCGTCGAGATCGCGAATCAGGATTAAACCACAAAGGCACAAAGACAC
>DATFWM010000179.1:0-5407 GCA_035259295.1 Blastocatellia bacterium
GAAGACGGCGTAAGACAGAACGTCGATTACTTCGGCTCCGTCGAGGAGCCTTTCAGCGTCGCGCTACTGCTGGACTCGAGCGGCTCAACGGGTGCCGCGCTTGATCAGATCAAAGCAGCGGCGATGGCTTTTGTAAGCAACCTGCGGCCGCGCGATCGAGTGATGGTGGTGTCTTTCAATGACAGCGTGGAGATTCTTTCAGAGCTGACCAGGGACACCGCAAGACTCACAGAGGCGATTCGCTCAATCAAGCCGGGCGAGTACACTCAGGTATACGAGGCAGTTTACACAGCCGTCTGGGAGAGGTTGCATGATGTTCAGGGGCGAAAGGCTGTAATTGTGTTCACCGACGGAATCGACACCGCCAGCAGCGAGATCTCGCTGGAGGATACGCTGGATGCGGTCGTCGAGAGCGAAGACATAATCGTATATCCGATTCGCTACGCAACTCGCGAGGACGTCGAGCGCAAGTTGGAAGCCAGATTGAGAGCAACGTCGAAGTACGACAAGCTTGAAGAAAGCAAACGAGAGTTGGATCGAGCGTATAGGAGCGCGGACGAATATCTCCAGCAGTTGGCGGAAATGTCCGGCGGAATCGTCGAGCGCGCGGACAGGCTCGGCGATTTGAAGTCAGCCTTGGGGAGAATAGCCGAGGAATTACGTCATCAATATCTTCTCGGTTATTACCCTACAAACCGGCAGAAGGATGACCGCACGCGAAAGATAACAGTTCGAGTATCTCGCCCCGGAGTCATAGTGCGAGCCCGACCTGCCTACCGGCTCACGCAGTAGGAGTTTGTTACTCGCCATGGCTGAGCCGAACCACCTTCTTGAGATCATTGAGGATCGAGCGGCGCTTGGAGAACAGATAGTCGTTGCCAGAGTTTTGTACCCGGAGTCGGGCAAAACAGTTTCGGTGACGGTTTCCGGCGACGAGATATCGCCTCCGATAGCAGATGGTAGACTCACCGCCAGCGTTCTTGAGGCAGTCGGCAGCTTGGCTACAAAAGGCGGTGTCGCCGATCTGATAGACGCAGTCGATCAAGAGGGAACCGCGGTAAGACTCGCGGTCGAGATTATCAAACCCAAACTCGAATTGATAGTCTTCGGTGCGGGGCACGTTGGGCAAGCGGTAGCGATGATCGGCGCGTTGCTCGGCTATCGCGTCATCGCAGTAGACGACAGGGAAGAGTTCGCTTCGCGCAAACGATTGCCCGATCCAAGAATCGACCTGCTGGTCAGCGACTACGCCAGTGCGACCCGGAAGCTTTCAATATCGCCTAGTACCGCAGTGGTTATTGTCACGCGAGGGCACCAGTACGATGAGCTTTGTTTGAAGAACGTCATCAACTCGAACGCGGGCTATATCGGCATGATCGGGAGCCGCAGACGAGTGGTATCGGTATTCAAAAAGCTAGCCGGTGAAGGCATCTCTGAGGCAGCGTTCGAAAGGGTGCACGCGCCCATCGGTCTGCGAATCGGCGCCAGGTCCCCACAAGAGATCGCCGTCTCAATCCTGGCGGAAATAATCGGTCACGTTAATAATCCTGAGCACAAACACAAGGGAGAATGAAATGGCATTCGACGGGCTGGATGTTCTGGGGATCAACGCGCTGTTGTCGGAGGAGGAGCGACTCACTCAATCCGAGGTGCGCAAGTTTGTCGAGTCAAGAATAACTCCGATCATCGCCGATTGTTTTGAAGAAGCGCGCTTTCCGAAAGAGTTGATCCCAAGCCTGGCGGAACTGGGCGTGCTGGGAGCGAATCTTCCCGAAGAGTACGGCTGCGCAGGCATGAACAACGTCGCCTATGGGCTGGTGATGCAGGAGCTTGAAGCCGGCGACTCCGGGATCAGAAGTTTCGCTTCAGTCCAGGGCGCGCTTTGTATGTATCCGATATTCCAATTTGGGAGCGAGGAACAAAAGCGGAAGTGGCTGCCGCAGATGGCCGCGGGCAAGGTGATCGGGTGCTTCGGACTGACCGAGCCGAACTTCGGCTCCAATCCCGCCGGCATGCGGACAAGAGCCAAGCGGGTTCGCGACGGTTGGTTGCTGAACGGCTCGAAGGCGTGGATCACGAACGGCTCGATGGCGCACATAGCGATTGTCTGGGCGAAGACCGACGAGGCGGACGAGATTCGCGGCTTTATAGTTGAAAAAGGAATGAAAGGGTTCAGCGCCAAAGAAACGCACCACAAGCTCAGCCTGCGGGCGTCAGACACGTCGGAGCTTTTCTTTGAAGACTGTTTGATTCCGGAGGAAAATATCTTGGCAACCTCGAAGGGACTGAAGAGCCCGCTCAGTTGTTTAACTCAAGCTCGGTACGGGATCGCCTGGGGCGCGGTCGGGGCGGCGATGTCTTGCTTCGACATTGCGCTGAAGTATTCAAAGGAGCGAGTGCAATTCGGGCGCCCGGTTGCAGGTTTTCAGCTCACGCAGAAGAAACTTGCCGAAATGGCGACAGAGATCAGCAAAGCGCAGTTACTTTGCTTACATTGTGGAAGAATGAAGGACGAAGGCAGGATAAGTCCCGTTCATGTGTCAATGGCCAAGATGAACAACGTATCGATGGCACTGGAGTGCGCGCGGACCGCGCGAAGCATACTCGGCGCGAACGGGATCACGGGCGAATATCCGATAATGCGGCACATGTGCAATCTCGAATCGGTGTACACGTACGAAGGAACGCACGAGGTACACACGCTGATCCTGGGGCAGCACCTGACGGGCATGAGTGCATTCGAGTAATTCTTCCACGCCTCTACATAATATCTATTATCAGACTCAATACTAACGCCTCATTACTTAGTTTCCAGTTCGATTACCCTTCGATGAAGGGCGATGCGCTCGAGCGCCAAGCTTGCTTGGGTTGCCAGCGCGACTAGCTCGGCCAAGCCCTTCAACTCATAATTGCCGGGATAGTTGTCGCCGTAAAGGACATATGTCGGCGACTCGTTGCAGGTCAAAGGCAGCACAAAAGCGCTGAGTTCACAGCCCGCGCCGCCGAACCCGCTGAGCAGTTGTGCCACAAGGTAATTATCGGGCATCGGTCCAACGTACGGCTCGCTTGTTCTTACTACTCGTTCGAAGAGACCGTCGGCGCCCAGTGGAAAACTAAGCTGCCGGACCATCTGGTCGGCGTTCTTTCCGCCTATGTGATTCAGCCCAAACTGCCCTAACCCGCAAAGGTTCGAGCCTCTCACTGCAAACAGGATCCCCCGCCCCGCAAGGGCGCTTGCGTATCGCATCATCAGCAAGCTCACCTCTGCTTCGAACGAGTGCTGCTTCATCTCAGCAAGCAGCGAGCAAAGCAACTCTGAGCGGTCCAGATTCTCGTCGGTTCGGGAACGGGATGTTACCGCTCGCGGGCTCTTGGCGCGCCGTTCCGGCCGTTCACCTCCCGGAAGAAGTGGTGCGTCACTCCCTGCTGTCAGATTCAGACGGCTCCTCTCGCGGCCGCCGGCTAACGCAGAATCTCTACACGATTGATCTCGCTCGTGCGCGGCGTTCAAGAGAACCTCACCTACGTCGAGCCCCTCAGCCAGCCGGAGCCCCTCTTCGTGCTGCGGAAGTGTCGTCTCGCCCAACGCGATCCTGAAGCGTCCCTTCTCGAGGGCGACGAGGTCTCCTATGACTCGCTGAGTGTGTCTTCGGACAGCGGATGCCATGCCGTTGTCATTCGGCACGCCGCCCCGAACAAGCAGCTTTTCTAATTGTGAATCTGTCGGTTCGCCCCTGGGTGCCAGAGCCCTCAGTATTTCGGGCCTCAACACGCCGGCGGCCATGAGGCTGTCGGCCAGACTCTTTCCCGGGCGCGCAGACGCGTGCGTGATCCGTCCGCTCTCGATGATGATCTTCCCTTCTTCTAATCCAGCTCCATTGAGCAACACGACTCCTGTCTTTCTGCTCAACGACAGTATCTGCAAGATGTCGGTCAGAGCGAAATCGCTCAAATCGCCGGTTAGCTGCATCGTTTGTTCACTGGTCGCCCAGGAAGGTGGTCACCAGTTCCCTCAGCCGCGGGGTCGAGATTGGCTTGGATAAGTAGCCGCTCGCGCCCAAACTCATTCCAAGCTCGATATCTTCTTCGCAGCCTTTGGTGCTGATGATGATGATCGGCAGGGAGCGGTCATTCATATCGACGCGCACCTTGCGCATGAACTCAAGCCCATCCATCCTTGGCATCCGGATGTCAGTCAGCACAAGATCGAAGCTGCCGCTTTTGAGTTTCTCCAGCGCATCCTGGCCGTCGGTCGCTTCGGTTATGTTATCTTGGGTGATTCCGTCGACTCTTGTCAGGGACATGCACAGTAGCTGTCTGAAGGTTGCCGAATCGTCCACCACCAGCAGAGACTTCTTAGACATTTGCGCCTCCTTGTGTCATTCGCAGCAAACTCATGAATCCTTCCATGGTGCGGAGTTTTCGATCTGCCATGCCGTACAACTTCGAGCTGATCAAGGCGCTGGCGGCATGTCCGGCAAGCAACTCGAGCAGCTTGTGATCGAGCTGGGTGAGTTCTTTCTTGTGTGGAAGCAGCGCGTAAATTGTGATCACGCCGATTACTCGGTCCTTGATCTTCAACGGGACGCACGCACACGCTTCTTGGTTCAGGTGGTCGCCGAAGAAAGACTCGCCACTAGTCGCAACAGCGCCTTCGATTCCCTCTCCGCTCATGATGCGCGCCTTGTCGGCGCGACCCGCGATATCTCCCTCGTGGCCTGCGCGCACAAGCTCGTTGGTTTCGTCGTCGAACACAAAGAGACCGAAGTCCTCCGAACCGACCATGTTGAGAAGGATCTCCTTGATGCATTCGACGACCTCGGTCGAATCCAGCGTCGAGTGCAACCGATGGCTGGCAACGTAGAGGTTGGCGAGGCTTTCGTTCTGCTCTTCGACTTCCACGTATCGCTGCGCGAAGTCTTTGTTCTCAGCTTCGACTCGCGAGAATCTTTGTTCCAAGAACCCCAGCTTCTGCGCCATCTGACTATTTTCGAGCCTGAGGCGCTCGAGCTCCTCGACCACCGCTGCCGAGGACTTCATGTTCTGAGCCTCTAACTGAACGACGCGATATCGGAGCCGCTCGTTCTCGCGCATCAATTCTTCGGTGAATATCCTTCCCTCTCTGAGCATTTCAACCAACTCCTCGCTCTTCTTGAAAAGGCTCAATATCTCCGCAGGCTCTTGTGTCATATTCTCCGCTCCCCTCAATTCAGATCCTGGATTGTGACGTTGACTCGCACTTCGCCGTAAGCAGTGTTGATGGGAGCGACGAGCGTTTCGAGGCATTGGTCGTAGCTCGCAAGGTTCGAGCCGGTTATTACCGTTGGCGGGCTTATCTTGAGTCGATTTCCGTTGTCGTTGATCTGCGATATGGCCCGGCCGATCGCCATCGATGCCAACTCCGCGA
>DATFWM010000180.1:0-6473 GCA_035259295.1 Blastocatellia bacterium
GAATTTCCAACCGAGAATAATCTCACCGCATACGCGTTCTTCTACGCGCCCAGCAATCCCGATTACGGGGCGCCGGCTGATGAGCGACCTCCGTTGATAGTAATCAGCCACGGCGGGCCGACCTCCTCAAGCTCGACCACGCTGAAGCTGAATACTCAGTACTGGACCAGCCGCGGCTTCGGCGTGCTCGATGTCAACTATGGCGGAAGCGCCGGCTACGGACGCGCGTATCGCGAGCGGTTGCGCGGCAAGTGGGGAGTCGTGGACATCGATGATTGCGTAAACGGCGCGCGGTACATGGTCGAACTCAGTGAAGCTGATCCGAATCGATTGATCATTCGAGGCGGCAGCGCCGGCGGCTACACGACGCTTGCGGCGTTGACGTTTCGCGACGTGTTCAAAGCAGGCGCGAGCTATTACGGCGTCAGCGATCTCGAGCTACTCGAACAGGATTGTCACAAGTTCGAATCGCGCTACAACGACAGCCTGATAGGTCCGTATCCTGAGGCCCGCGAGCTTTACAAGGCACGCTCGCCGATCCATTTCACCGACCGCTTGTCGTGCCCGATCATTCTGTTTCAGGGGCTTGAGGACAAAGTGGTCCCTCCCAATCAAGCTGAGATGATGTTCGAAGCTGCATTGAAGAAGGGATTGCCCGTCGCGTACGTTGCGTTTGAAGGCGAGCAGCACGGCTTCCGCAAAGCCGAGAACATCAAACGCTCGCTCGACGGCGAGTTATATTTCTATTCGAGAGTTTTCGGATTTAATTTGGCTGAACCAGTCGAACCCATAATACTCGAGAACATGCCAGGCCTTCGATGAGAGCGCCGCGTGTTACTTAGGCGTACATGGCCGGTTGTCTCGGATTGAAGTCAGACGATCCTAATGACACGATGAACGAGCTAATCTCTTGCCTCCCGATCAGTTCCTCGGCAAGGTCTTCGCGGTGAGCGCTGCTTCGAATCTCCTCCCATTCCTCTTCGCGAATGCTCAAGAACGCGGTGACGACTCTCGGGTCGAAGTCCGATCCTGACTTGGCAACGATCTCCTCACAAGCTTTTTCGTAGCTCTGGGCAGCGCGATATGGTCGATCGCTGGTCATCGCATCGAACGCGTCAGCTACGGCGAAGATGCGAGCGTGAATATGAATCTGGTCACCTCGAAGATGATTTGGATATCCGCTGCCGTCGTATCTTTCGTGATGTTGTCCAACGACGAACCGGGCGCCGGAAAGAAACTCCACGTCCTCAATTATCCGCAATCCATGAGCAACATGTTCTCGCATTCGCAGCCACTCATCGCTGGTGAGCGGGCCTGACTTGAGCAATATCGAATCCGGGACGCCGATCTTGCCGATGTCGTGAAGCAGCGCGCCTTGCTCGAGCGCGATGAGCTCGTTTGAGGTCAAGCCAAGTTTCTTGCCCATCTTCATCGAATAAGCCACCACACGATCCGAGTGTCCGCCCGTTTCGATGTCCCGGGCCTCAAGCGTTCGAGCCAGCCCCCGCAACGTCGCGCGATAGTTGCGATAAAGCGCGTCCAGCATCACGTTCAGATCTTCGTTCGCAAACCGAAGCTCGTCGGTCCTGATCCGAACTCGTTCTTCCAGCGCCAGCTCGTAGTTAAACCTCTCTTCAAGCGCCTGCTGGTAACGGAGCGCACGATCGACCGCCAGGGTTAGCTCCGCAAGATCGAACGGCTTCGTAACGTAGTCGAACGCGCCCCGACGCATCGCTCCGATCGAGCATTGTATGTCGGTCATGCCCGACATCATTATCACCACCGTTCTCGGAAAGTTCTGCTGGATGTACTGACAAAGCTCAAGCCCGCTTCGACCCGGCATTTTGATATCGCTCATCACAAGCTTGAACGAGCCCGCCTCGAGCAGACTGATCGCTTCCTGGGCGGTGGCGGCCGCGGCGCAGGAGTAAGTCGGTTCGAGGCAAACGCTGAGCAGTTTACATATCGCCTCGTCGTCGTCGACTATTAGAATAGAGGCGCTTGTTTCGGTCATCACGCGGTCCTGAGGCCCGAATTGGCAACCCGGTTGGGCGGATGCCCGTTGAACGTCAACTGCGGAGGCGCGAGATTCGGACCCGCAAAAGTTTTGAGCTTCGCGGCGCGCGACGGATGCTGCAGCTTGAACAACGCCTTTGCTTCGATCTGTCGCACACGCTCGCGCGTGACGCCGAAGTAACTGCCGACTTCGTCAAGCGTGTGCTCTCGCCCCGAATGGCCGAGCCCGAATCGCATCTTCAACACTTTCTCTTCGCGCGGTGTGAGATGCTTGAGAGCTTCGCCGATCGATTCACTCAGGTCGGCGTTTATCAAATCGTCGCCGAACCCGGCTACCGATTTGTCTTCGATCAGCTCGCCAAGGCTGACCTCTTCATCCGTGCCGACCGGCGTTTCCAAAGAAATCGGCTCTTGCACCACCTCGAACACCTTTCGCACGCGAGACTCGGGCACGTCTAGCTTTCTCGAGATGTCCTCGGCGGTGGGCGTGCGTCCCAATTCCTGCTCCAGCTCGCGGCAGGCTTGCACCTGCTTATTTATCGTTTCGACCATGTGGACGGGGATGCGAATCGTGTGCGCTTGTTCCATGATCGCTCGCGTGATCGCCTGGCGAATCCACCACGTGCCGTAGGTCGAAAACTTGCAACCGCGCCGCCAATCGAACTTGTCCACCGCCCTCATCAAGCCAACGTTTCCTTCCTGGATAAGATCGAGGAATTGAAGTCCGCGGTTGGAATACTTCTTGGCGATCGAGACTACCAGTCGGAGATTCGCTTTGATCATTTCTTCTCTGGCGAAGCCCGCTTCGGCATCACCGACGGTCAATTGCGCGAGCGCGCGCTCGATTTCGCCGGCTGTTGCGCGCCAGCGATTCTCCAACTGCGCGAGGTGTCGTTTGGCGGCCCGCAGTTTGGATTTTAGGTCCCTTTGCTTGGTGCTTCCTTTTCTCGTCCGTTCCAGGGATTCACTGGCTCTTTTGACCGTAGTCTTCGCAACCCGTGCGTGCATCACCGCTTCTCGAATCAGACCGGCAAGGTACTCACGCTGTCTGCTGGTAAGATCGAGCTCGCGACAGAGCCGGCTTACTTGTACTCGCTGTCGAGAAAGTTTGCGACGTAGCCTGCGCAGCTTGCGCGAGTTCTTTGGCTCAGCCACGACGCGCGCGCGAAGCCTCATTGCCAGCTTGTGCTCGGTTGAGATCTCGGCTATTGATTCGAGCGTCGTGACTAAGCATTCCTGGATGCCCGCCTCGGTTATGTCTTCCTGATCTCGAAAATTTATGACCTCGCGGATGTGCAACTCGCCGTGCTTCAGGCGCTCGCCAATGGTGATGATCTCGTCTACGCAAATAGGCAGTTGCGAAATCGCCTTCGCCGAACGCTGGCGGCCACGCTCGATTTGGAACGCGAGGGCCGCTTCGCCTTCGCGATTCAACATCGGCGTTACGCCCATCTCGCGGAGGTACATGCCGACGAGGTCCTCGGCGCTCTCGATTTCGTCGCCAATTTGAGCAGCTTCGACCTCGTGTTCGAGATCGTCATGTGTCAGGTGGGTGAGGTCTTCGTGGTCGCTTGTTGCAACTAAGTGCAGCCGCCGAGGTGCCGGCTCGAGTTCACGGTCCGCAGTTGAGGTTGCTTGTTTTCTCACGTTTGCTCCTTTTAAATACAGGGCGTGTTCGCAGCAGGGGAGCGGGTGATTTGTTAGTTTGTCAGGGCGATGGCTTGGTGAGTCACGCGTGCCTCCGAAAATAAGTCTTGTACTACTCTTTTTGGGGAAGCGTTAGGGATATCTCTTCAACTGGGGACCGATGCCGCTGGTTGGGGAAACCTGCCGCAGAGTACAAGGGGCGCACTGGGGTTGGGCCTATTCTATCGATATAGTAATTTGAGTCAATAGTTTTTTTGTCGGCACTCCGGTAGGAGTGTCCGGTCTATAGAGCGCAGCGTGATTGCACTCTAAGGACTCCGTTAGGAGTCTCCTGTGTTTCGAACAAGAGCTAGCTTTGGCGAAAGGACTGTGGTAAATGTTGCGCTCGCCATTTGCCGCAAGTTCATGCGCTATGCGGAATTAGTTGGACTCGCCCTTTTGATAATATCAAAAACTGCCCGCATTAATCGTTGAGAGAACCTGCGGGGAGGAGACTCCTAAAGGAGTCCGGTAGCCATGCCCGCCGCGCTTCTATAGACAGGACTTCTACGGAGTCCGACCTTTTTCCTGGAGGCTGATGCTTTTCGCGCTTTTAGTCCGATCAGCTATACTCGGCATGTTCTGATAGAGAGGTACTGGAATGAAAGAGCGATTATCGGCCAAGCGAAAATCTGAGTTGTGCTTAATCTGCGGCAAGTGCTGCATGTCGATGACGTTTTGCGGCGGCGAGGTCGACGAAGAAGCTCGCGATGAGATTCGTTGGATGGAGCTGCACGGGCTGAAGATTGATTACGAAACCAAGCGCGGACACACCGAGTACTATTTCACAATTCCAAAAGGTTGCGATGCGCTACAGGAGATAAAAACGCCCAGCGGTGAGACAAATTATGTCTGCAGCGTCTACGAGACTCGTCCGCAGATGTGCCGCGACTACGACGGGCGTATGTCGGGGCCGATGGGCGTCGCGGATTGCTTGTGGAGATTCGAAAACAATCTCGTTCAACTAAGCAGATGAAGGCAGAGCGTTCTCACGTAAGCGAATCGGTCGCGTCCTCTACGCCTCGCGTGCTGGACATCGGGTGCGGGACGAACAAGGTCCCCGGCGCGATCGGGATGGACGTCAACCCGCGCACGTCCGCCGAAGTCATTCACGACCTGGACGATCTGCCCTATCCGTTTGCGGATGACGAGTTTGATGAAGTGATGGGCCGTCACGTTATCGAGCACGTTCGCGACCCGATGGCGGTCATGTGTGAGCTTCATCGTATTACGCGCAACGGCGGCATAATAAAGCTTGTCGCCCCGCACTGGACCAATCCCGACTTCGCGACTGATCTGACTCATCGCAACCACTTGAACAGTTACTCGTTTCGTAATTTCACCGACGAGCACGCGGTCTTTCCTTTCTATACCGAAGTGCGGTTCCGTCAACTCAAAGCGCGAGTGACGTTGTTGAATCTGTGGAAGCTGACGGGTTTGGAATACTTGATCAATTTGGATCACCGCTTCGCGTCACTTAGGTTCATTCGCAAATTCTGGGAGCAGTATTTGAATGCCATCGCGCGAGGCAAGGAGATTCATTTCGAATTGGAGGTCATTAAGAGATAACCAGTTGAGATCCTCACGGGGCCAAAATGTGATGCTCCCCGTAACTTTCGATGCGGATAGCTGCCCTATCTGAAGACGAAATGATTTCCCTTGAATAGCTTTCTTCAACTATCAAAGAAATCCTTATCTTCGTGCAGAGGTCCCTCGAACTATCTAGCTCCCCAATAGCGTTGTCGCTGACCCGTGCCGACTGCGGCCTGCGGTGGCAACCGATTCAGGAAGCGATCATACAACCAGTCGGTAGTGATCACTCGCAACTGCGCCGCATTTGGTTGAGCGTTCAACACCGCGCGAGCGGCGTCGCCTCGCGCGACGATTCCCGCCAGGCTAATCAGCCTCAAGCTCAACCGATAACCTTCTTCAAAATCATTGGCGCGAATCTGAACGGTCACAGGATTAGCGAGCAACTCCGCTCCCGGAACCAACGCCGCAGCGCGCGCTTGAGCTTCGTCTTGAAACGTAAGTGAGAATCGATAAGGGCCATGCCAATCCGGCAGCTTAGCCTCTGCAAGTTTCTCTAATCCCTCTCGCGCGGCGGCTTCGATTCGCCGGGAAGCCTCCTCGCGCGGCAGCGCTTCGGCTTTCGAACGATCCACTGCGTGCTTGATCGAAGCGTATTTGACCCACGGCATCGCGCGGTGAATCTCCCGCTCGAGTTGGTCGTCTCCGCTGACCATGATCAGCGGAATCCTCAGTCGCGCCGCGCCCGCCGCCAGAATCATCGACTCGTTGAAGGGCGCTCCGTTGATCTTGTACTCGATGTCTTCAAACGTGTAGGTATGAGAGAGGAATCCGACAGAGTTGCCGGCGGCGGCGTGCATTCCGACGGCGGCGATCGCGTCGAACGAGTGATCGTAGCTGTCCATGTAAATGTCGAAAGGCGCATCACGGTAGAGCATCTTCGCAGGCGGCAACAATTGGTCTTCGTGCACGTCGGGACCGGTGATGTTCCCCGAGCCGTGACCGTCAACGACGACTATTTCGGTCGCGCCTGCGGACTTGAGCCCAGCGATTGCTGCGTTCACATCGGCGGTTAAGGACTTGCGGCCCTCGGCATATTCAACCGCGTGCGAGAAGCTCGTGTGCTTGAAATCGGTTGCGCCCGAAACTCCTTCCATATCGTAAAGCAGCAGCACCTTTATGGGTCGGCGTTGGGACAGCCCTGTCGGAACAATCGCTACAACAACTAGAACAAACAAGAG
>DATFWM010000181.1:0-2842 GCA_035259295.1 Blastocatellia bacterium
GTCGATAGGCAGGGCACGCCGGCGGCTTCGCAAGCGTCGGCAACTGGGTTGACCACCTCGGGGGTCGACGTCACCAACATGAAGTCGATCTTGTCGTCGGTGATCAAGCTTTTCGCCAACTGGCCCGCGCGTGCCGGATCGGATTGAGAATCCCGGTCGAGCAAGTCGATTTTGTAAGTCTTTCCCCCGACCTGCAAACCCTCCTTATGTGCTTTCCGGCAGAGATCGATTAGATAGCCGTCGCTCTCGCCGAAGAAGCCGAGATTGCCCGTACGCGGACTAACGAATCCGACTCGGATCACATTCTCAGAGTCGGCAGCCCACACACCCCGACTTGAATTGAGGGGCAATGCCGCACTGGCGACCGAAGCCGCGACGAACGCGCGCCGTGAAAGCCTGGCCCTCCCGTTCTGCAAGTCCGGGCTCTGCTTCTTGATATCCTGCATGATGGTTTCTCCTCCCATGCCTCCCCTCTTCGCGCATCGACCTCTGAGGGGTTCGTATTTCCAAAATCACCGGCCGGGCCGACTGGCGCGACCGGCCGGTCAGTCTCGAGCCAGGGACGGTTGACGCGGGGGAGCGATGCACATCCCCGGACAAAAATGAACGATAGCCAGAAATGAACTTGCGTCAATTACGAATTATATTCTATGCTGGCGAGCGCGCTCTAACCTATTGGAGCAAGGCTGCGCTGCTCACCGGCGAGGGAACAGGATTCGGAAAGTCGGTCGCCTTCGCTTTGTTGCGCGACCGCTATTTCCGTCGCCGTCGCCGGACGGCGCAACGACGTGCTCGACGCAGTCGCCGGGTCGACATGGGCAACACCGACGCGCGATGGTGCACCATGAAGACCAGCCTGCCTCAGGCCAACCGCACCCTGGCTTGATCGAAAGCGCTGGCCGACTACGGATCGCGGTACCTCATTGTGCTTGGAACGAACGCGATCGTTGTGATGTCGAGAGGAAATCTCGTTGGACGCCGCATATCCCAATGGGCTGACGCACCTAACCGAGATTTCTGCTCTCATCGAGCGACTACCGCAGAGACAAAGGCGCTGGGAGGAAAGAGAGATGAAGTTCGGGATCTTCGAGCATATGGACGACAGCGGACTTCCGCTCGGACAACATTTCGAAAATCGGTTGTTGCTCATCGAGGCGTATGATCGTTACGGCTTTTATGCTTATCATCTCGCTGAGCATCACGGCACTCCGCTAGGCTTGGCGCCATCACCTGGCGTCTTTCTTGCCGCGGTCGCGCAGCGGACAAAGCGACTTCGCTTCGGTCCACTAGCCTATTCACTTCCCCTGTATCATCCGATTCGTTTGATCGAAGAGATCTGCATGCTCGATCAGATGAGCGGCGGTCGGTTCGAGCTCGGCGTCGGCCGGGGTGTATCGCCGATCGAGGTTAGCTTTTTCGGTGTCAACCCGAACGATGGATCGCGTCAGTTTCCAGAGGCGTTGAGGTTGATCAAGCAGGGGCTGGCCTCTGACAAGCTCACGTTCAGCGGAGAGTTCTATAGATACAATAACGTCCCGATGGTGCTAAAGCCGATGCAGCGTCCGCATCCGCCGCTTTGGTACGGCGTATTGACACCGGATGCCGCCTATTGGGCGGCGTTCGAAAGCGCGCACATCGTAACTCTGTTGCCCCCCGCTCCAGCGCGCACGATCATCGACCGATACCGCCAGGAATGGAAAAACTTCGGAAAGGCTCATGACGAGTTGCCTTTGATGGGTCTCTCTCGACACGTTGTTCTCGCCGAAACGGAGTCGGTGGCGATCGGCCGGGCTGAACGGGCGTATCGCCTCTGGCTCAAACATATGGAGCTGCTCTGGGTGCAAAACGGAATGAAGTTACCGCTCGGGCTCCCCTCTGAAATCGGGCCGCTGCTTAAGGTTGGAGCAGCGTTCGCCGGAACAGCGGCCAATTTCAAGACCTTCATCGAGAATCAAGTAGAGGCGACCGGCGCAAACTACTTCGTGTGCGACGTTGCGTTCGGCGATCTGACTCCGGAAGAGTCAATGCGAACCATTGAGCTGATTGCGTGCGAAGTCATGCCATTCTTCTCGGAGAAGACGTCCGCAGCTAAAGCCTTGCCGAAAGCGCATTCGAATTGACCGCAACGGGGCGATGCTCGTTCATAATCACATGAGCATAAAAGATGGATTTGCCCCCCATGGCTCCTCTGCAGCACCGCATGGTCGAGAGTGGACGCGATAGCGAACGCGTTCTGGCCGCAACCACGCGCTTTTCCGCTATGGCGATGTTTCATTCGCTTTTGAGCATCGGCCTTACTTCGACATTGTGTTAGAACGTTACTTCGCCATCCCAATCGCCATGGACGGCGTGACGCGATCTACGCGAAGCTTCTGGTAGTGGAGGAGACTGATGGGGAGCGCAAGCCAGTCATACGCGAGCGTCGACGGTTCGCCAACGCGGCCCTGACCGCATGGTTCGTTGCGCAGCGCGCCAGGAAAGGAGAGTCCCGGCGGTCAACCCGTTCGCCAAGATGGGGCTTAAGACGCGCTCGGTAGGCCGCGCGCCGAGGGAGACACCGACTGCGATGTGGTGGGAGGTTGATACGTTTCGGATGAAGGCTTTAGCGCTGAGCATCCATCCCTCGCGACGACAGCGCTGATCGCGTGGGCGTGAGGCCGCGCACTATCGCCCGAATAGAGCGCGGATTGTGCATCCAAAAACCGGCGAGGAAGCGTGGTGGCCGCAAACGGCTGACTGCTTGTCAGAATGACCCAACTCAATCGAGCTAAATTGTTGAAATCATTGGTGGGCGCACAAGGACTCCTTGAACCCGCTATTAAGAGTCACCGGAAAACCGTGA
>DATFWM010000182.1:0-7530 GCA_035259295.1 Blastocatellia bacterium
GTTGATGATTTCATGGTCGAGGACTCGATTCTTGACGTTCAGATAAATCACCATGAACGCCTCGTGCGGAAGCCCCGCCAGTTTCATCTTTGCGAACTCGCGGACAGCGTCGGGAGATGAGAGCGCAGACCGTTCTCGGGCGCCCTCGGCAAGATAAGCGTCGAACAGTTCTTTGACCGCTCGAATGAGGATGGCCGAAGTGGGTCCCAGTCCTTTGACCGATTGCAAGTCATCGAGACTGGCATCCATTACTCCGCTGACCCCACCGAACCTCTTGATCAAAGCCTTGGCGACCGGCTTAACATCGACGCGCGGCACAGCATAAGTCAGCAACAACTCGATAAGTTCGTAATCGTGTAACCCTTTCCCGCCCGCTCTCTCAAAGCGCTCCCTGAGCCGCTTGCGGTGTTCGAGGTAATCCGGTTTTTCTTCCATCTTCGTTTGGGGCCTACACTTCGTCCTCGATTTCGTATCGCATCTCGATCTTCGCTGAAGCTCCAAGCATTGCCGAAACGCTGCAGTACTTGGTCTCTGACAGCTCGACGGCGTGCGCAACCGCTTTCGGATCTATGCCGCGGCCGCGAACGTGATGAATGACTTCGATTCGAGTGTAGATGCGAGGGTGCTCATCTCGCCGCTCGGCGCGCACTTCAATGTCGTAGCCAGTCACGCGCTGCCGTTTCTTTTCCAAGATAGAAACCACATCTGCGCCGGTACAGCCGCCTAACGCGATCAGCAACAGCTCCATCGGCGTGGGTGCAGTTACCTTGTCGGGCGCGAAACTCGTGACTATCGCGTGACCGCTTTGCGACTCGGCTACAAACGCGTCGCCACCTGCGTAGCGCAGCCGCGCGACTTTCGTTTCTACAGATTCATTTGACATTATTTCTGCCCACCATCAAGTGGTCCCAGCATTCACCTGGGAAAGACCTCCTAATGATAGCATCGGAGTCCGCCCGCAAGAAGAACCGATCTGCGTCCAGCTTGACAATCTCCATGTCCATTTCGTATTCTTTCCGTTCGTCTTCTTTAAGAAGGATTTGGAGATTCTCTGCATGCAGACATTCGTTCCAAGCGGCAAGGACCTCGAACAAAGCCGCAAGTGGGTTTTGATCGACGCCGACGGCAAAAGAGTCGGGCGGCTTGCGACGGCAGTCGCGCGATTGCTGATGGGTAAAACTAAGCCAAGCTATACCCCGTTTCTCGACGTGGGCGATCACGTCGTAATAATCAATGCCGAGAAAGTGGTGTTCACCGGCAACAAGCTTAAGGACAAAGTTTATCGCCATCACACCGGTTGGCCGGGCGGCCTCAAGGAGATCGCGGCTGAGAGGCTTATCCAGCGGCACCCGGAGCGAGTGCTCGAGCAAGCAATTCGTGGCATGCTGCCGAAGACCAAACTCGGTCGGAAGATGGGAAAGAAACTGAAGGTCTATGTCGGCTCGGATCATCCGCATCAAGCGCAGCGACCGGAGTTGCTTGCGTTGTAAGGGACCAAGGAGACTTGATAGTGGCAGAAGTTGATCAGAATTACGGCACCGGCCGACGCAAGAGCGCGACCGCCAGAGTTTTCATAAGGCCCGGAACCGGAGAAATCACCGTCAACAAACGCAAGATCGAAGACTACTTCCAAAATGAAACACACCGGATGGTAATCCGCCAGCCACTTCAGTTGACGGACTCGGTCAATAAGGTTGACATATTAGTAAGTGTTGACGGCGGTGGAGTTGCCGGACAGGCGGGCGCTGTGCGTCACGGGATCACGCGCGCGCTTGTGGTGATGAATCCAGATTTTCGGGTGAGGCTGAAAAAGGCGGGGTTGGTTACTCGCGACCCGCGAGCTAAGGAGCGCAAGAAGTACGGACAGAAGGGCGCGCGTAAGCGCTTCCAGTTCTCGAAACGGTAACCTGATGCGTGATCCGTGAAACGTGATGCGTGAAGACAATCACGGATCACCTTTCACGCGTCACTTTTTATTCCATTGCCGGTCATGCGATTGGTTGTTCCAGCGGGAAATTGGAACGGGGACCGGCGAGCACATAAACCGATTCAGATTTTCACAGGAGGATTGATTGGTCACAGTAACGATGAAGGAACTGCTTGAAGCGGGGGTCCATTTCGGACACCAAGTCAGGCGGTGGAACCCGAAGATGAAGGAATACATCTTCGGCGAGCGCAACGGAATCTACATCATTGATCTCCAAAAGACCCAACGGCTCTTCAAGGAAGCGGTAAAGTTCGTAACACAAAAATCACTGGAAGGCGCGAGCTTCCTGTTCGTCGGCACCAAGCGCCAGGCCCAGGACGCGGTCGAAGAAGAAGCGAAACGCTGCGGGCAATTCTATGTCAATCAGCGCTGGCTCGGCGGGCTGCTCACTAACTTCCAAACCGTTCAGAAATCAATTCAGCGAATGAAAGATATCGAGGCTATGCGAACCGATGGAAGGTTTGACGCGTTGACCAAAAAAGAGCGCCTCGGCCTCGAACGCGAGCACGCCGCGCTGGAGAAGAACCTGGCAGGCATACGCGACATGAAACGTCTCCCGGACGTGATCTTCATTATCGACTCAAACAAAGAAGAGATTGCCGTGCACGAGGCCAACAAATTAGGCGTGACCACGGTTGCCATCGTCGACACAAACTGTAACCCCGACGGCATCGACTTTATCGTCCCGGGAAACGACGACGCTCTCAGAGCTGTGCGCTTGTTCGCCTCGAAGATGGCTGATGCGATCATTGAAGGTCAGCAGGTGTCCAAAGAAGGCGGCGCCGAAATCGGCGAGGCCGAAGAAGGCCAGGAAGCAGCTGTAGCAACCGAGACAGCGGAGAGTGCTGCCGAACGGCCCGAGAAGAGTGAACGACCCAAAGGACGAGGTCGGGGCCGCGGCAGTCGTCGCACCACTTACGTTCCGCCGGGCGCGCCTCCGGTGCCCGAGCCCGCTTTGCCTGAGGCTATTGCCCATCCTGAAACAACAGCAGCAGCGGCCGCGGAGAGTGAACCCGAATCGCCACCGAAAGCCGAGAGCGCAGATGCCTCAGAGTAACTTGCCGGTCCCTCGCTTCCCTTCTCTGCTTTTGTTCGAATACTATTATTTGATCGGAGAGTTAACGCAGTAATGGCACATGCACCAACACCAGCGGCAATCAAGGCGCTCCGTGAAAAAACGGGCGCCGGAATGATGGAGTGCAAGGCGGCGCTCGTGGAGGCCGAAGGCGACGAAGAAAAAGCGATAGAGATCCTACGCAAGCGAGGCAAAGCGACCGCCACCAAGAAGGCGGGTCGGGTGGCCGCCGAAGGATTGGTCAACGCTTACATTCACGCGGGCGGAAAGATAGGCGTCCTGGTCGAGGTCAACTGTGAGTCGGACTTCGTCGCTCGCACAGATGACTTTCGCGTCTTCGTTCACGATTTGGCGATGCATGTGACCGCCGCCGAGCCGCGCTTCCTGAACAAGGAGGATGTGCCGGCTGAGGTTCTGGCAAAGGAGCTCGAGATTGCCTTGGAACAGGCGCGGCTTGATCCGAAAAATGCCGGAAGGCCTGATCAGGTGCTCGAGAAGATTGTCGAAGGCCGGCTGAGCAAGTTTTATCAAGAGGCTTGCTTGATGGAGCAGCCCTTCGTCAAAGATCAGAACATCACGGTCGGCGAGCTTGTGAATCAGATGATCCATAAGACCGGTGAGAACATAAGGGTCCGTCGGTTCACACGGTACAAGATGGGCGAGGGTCTAGAGAAGCGATCTACGGATCTCGGCGGCGAGGTTCGCGACTTGCTTGGGGGCAATCAGTAGCTCGGTAAAAGAGCCTCTCGCGAGAGAGGCTTTTTTGTTGTCATTACACACGCGCTGCGCCATAATCTCTCGAAGTCATGTCAAAGAAACGCGAGCCAATCTACCAACGGATACTGCTCAAGCTATCGGGCGAAGCGCTGATGGGCGAGCAAGGCTACGGCATTGACCCTTCGGTCATCACTCGCATAGCAGAAGAGATAAAAGGCGTTCGCGATCTGGGCGTTCAGGTTTCGATAGTCGTGGGCGGCGGCAACATCTTTCGCGGGCTCGCGCTTGCTGCCAAGGGTCTCGACCGCGCGTCTGCCGATTACATGGGAATGCTGGCGACGGTGCTCAACGCGATTGCCTTGCAAGACGCGCTTGAACATCAGGGCGCGTTTACTCGGGTGATGAGCGCGATAGAGATGCACGAGGTTGCGGAGCCGTTTATCCGCCGCCGCGCGGTTCGGCATCTGGAGAAAGGTCGCATAGTGATCTTCGCCGCGGGCACAGGCAATCCCTTTTTTACGACGGACTCAGCAGCGGCGTTGCGCGCGCTGGAGATCAAGGCGGACGCGATACTGAAGGCGACCCGCGTCGACGGAATCTATAGCGCAGATCCCGAGAAAGATAAGACGGCTACGATGTTCGAATCGCTCACCTATCTGGACGTCATTCAACGCGACCTGGAGGTGATGGACACCTCGGCGATTAGCTTGTGCCGTGCTCAAGGTGTGCCGATTCACGTGTTTAATTTGACCACGCCCGGGAACATCGCTCGCGTTGTCTGCGGAGAGAAAGTTGGAACCGTGGTGAGACCCGACGATCGAGTTGAATCGAAGGGATCGTCTGGCGTGTGAGTCTCTGATCCAAAACTTTAAAGGGAGCCGTCGGATGAGGTTTAGCTTGTAGTTTTCGGCGGAGGGCATGAATGGAAATCAAAGACATCGTCAATGACGCGCGCAAGCGGATGGATTCAGCGGTTGAAGACGCGCGCAAGAAGCTTGCAACGGTACGCACCGGGCGCGCGTCGGTGAGTCTGCTCGACAACGTTACCGTCGAGTATTACGGCACGGAGATGCCGCTCAATCAGGTGTCCACGATTCATGCGCCCGAGCCGACTCTGGTGACCGTTCAACCGTTCGACCCAACGCAGCTCGCCAACATAGAAAAATCGATTCGGGCATCCGAGCTCGGGCTAAATCCTTCAAACGACGGCAAGCTGATCCGCGTGCCGATTCCTCCCCTCACCGAAGAACGCCGCAAGCAGATGGTGAAGGTCGTTCACGAAATCGCCGAGGAGCATCGCACCGCCGCGCGCAACATCCGCCGCGACGCAAACGATCACCTCAAGAAGATGCTGAAAGACAAAGAAGTCTCCGAGGATGCGGAGAAGGATGGTCTCGATCAGATTCAGAAGCTAACTGATCAGCAGATATCGAGAATTAACGAGTTGTCGGAGCATAAGGAGAAAGAAGTGATGACGGTGTGAGAGCCTAACTAGCGAATTTCGGTGATGGCGATTCGGCGCTCCGAATCCGAAACATAAGACAAGTCAATTTCGACCTGTCTCGCAGGGGCAATCCTCAATTTATCAGCCCACTCAATTGCTGTTACGCCTCCTTGGTCCAGAAATATCTCATCCAGACCGAGGTCACTGTGATAGGCACGCTCCAACCTGTACAGATCGACATGATAGAACCGCAACCGGCCCTCGTGGATGTTGACTAGTGTAAATGACGGACTGGTCACATCTGCCGGATCGATGCCTAATCCCGCCGCCAGGCCTTTTGCGAAAACAGTTTTGCCGGCGCCCAAGTCGCCCTTTAAGAGAAACACCTCGCCGCCGCTAAGTTGTTCGCCGATTCGTCTTGCAAGCGCGAAGGTCTCTTGAGGTGAGTGCGTGATGAATTCGCCGCAGCAGGTTTCTACTTTCTGGTTTCTGGTTTCCGGTTCGGAAGCCGACGTGTCTTTCACCTAGTCAACCTCTCGCCGTCACCGCCGACCTCAAGGAATGCCTCGCCAAGATGAGCAGTTATGTCCGACGCGATCATTGCGCGAGTGCCTGCTCTTGATCCCGCGATGTCGCCTGCCAACCCGTGCAGGTAAACAGCCGCGATTGTTGCCGCGAGCGGATCGTCAGGTTTCTGCGCGATGAGTGACGCGATCATGCCGGTGAGCACGTCACCAGTTCCGCCAGTCGCCATTCCAGCGTTCCCGGTTGAATTGACGTAAACCTCCCCGTCAGGCGCGGCAGTCATCGTCGGGCTGCCTTTCAGAACAAGGATTACACTCCGATCCTCGGCGAAGGAGCGCGCGAGGTCAATCCGGTTCTTGACTATTTCAGCAATCGGTCTCGAGATGAGCCGAGACATCTCGCCGGGATGAGGGGTCAGCACCAGCGGAAGGTCGGCGGTCCCGACGAGGTTGGTCGCCCACGGAGAAAGACAGTTCAGGCCGTCGGCGTCGATCACCATCGGGCGTTGTCGTTTCATCGTCACCGCTCGCACAAAAGCGCGAGTCGATTTGTCGGTTGAGCCCAGCCCCGGCCCGATCGCAACAACGTCGCGTTCGGCTGCGAGCTCCAGCGCTCTCTCTGCGGCTTCGCGAGCAACCGAGCCGGCATTTGTTTCTTCGAGCGGCTCGGTCATGCACTCAGGGATCGCGCGCGAGGCAACCACTGGCTGAGAGGATTCTGCGGTAGCGATGGTCACCAGTCCGCATCCGGCTCGCAATGCAGCTTCTCCGGCAAGGCAGGCGGCACCGGTTTTTCCGCGCGAGCCTGCAACTATCAGAACTTTTCCCACATCGCCTTTGTTGGCGTGAGGGCTGCGGCGCGACTCCGCGAGCAATCGCTCTACGTCGCTTCGCTCGACAAGATTCAGTCGCGAGCCGGACGCGTTGATCAACTCATCAGGCGATCCGATCGGCGCAATCACCAGCTCACCGCGAAGGTCGGCGGCTGGCGGAAGGATGCTACCGATCTTTGGCGCGGTGAACGTTACAGTCAAATCGGCCTTTATTGCCGGACCAATCAGCTCCGCCGAATCGGAAGGGACACCCGACGGAATGTCAACCGAGATGACAGGCCGTCCTGCCGTGTGATCGTTGAAGAGGTGAATGGCTTCCTCGAACAGTCCCGAAGCGGGCCGCGTCAGCCCGGTTCCGAACATCGCATCGAAGTAAAGCGCGTGAGGACTAGCTGTGGCTTCAGCCCAGAACTGCTCGGCAGTTTCAATCTCGATGAATCTGAAGTTCGGACCGGCTGTTGCTGCAATATCCAGTGCGGCGTCGAAGTTCGTCTTAGCGTCGCCGCGCGTGTCTTCAATGCGCCCCAAAAGCAGAACGTCCACCGACGCTCCTTTGTTGTGAAGCAGCCTCGCGATTGCCGCACCGTCGCCTCCGTTGTTGCCACGACCGCAAATCACAAGAGCGCGACGGCCTGCGACATCTCCAAACTTCTTTTCGGTGGCCTCGACCGTGCGCGCGGCGGCGTTTTCCATCAGCAGAAGGCTCGGTACGCCGTACCGCTCGGTGGTCAAGCGATCAACCTCACGCATCTCTTCTGCCGAGAGGATCTTCACTATGGCGATGATAGGCGAGCGTGCGAAGGAGTGTCAAAGAATAGGCTCGTGGCTGCCTGGTGCTGCGATCCGTGCCAAGCGGGCGACGAGGTCGGAAAGATAGTCTAGCAGTTCTTGGGCTGAGACATTTCCAGGCGGCACGAGATCTTCCCCAAGATTTATTTGGCTGAGAACCC
>DATFWM010000183.1:0-2535 GCA_035259295.1 Blastocatellia bacterium
TCACCTGATCGACATCGTCGAGCCCACCGAGAATTTCACGGCCGGAGATTGGGCTCGCCTCGCAGGGCGAGTGATTAGAGAGATTGAAGCGCGCGATCACACGGCTATGCTGGTGGGTGGGACGGGCTTTTACCTGCGCGCGTTGGTGAGACCCTTGTTCGTGGGACCGCGCACCGAAACAAAGCTCCGCGAGCGCCTCAAAGGCCTGCGTGACCGTCACGGCGCGGAGCACTTGCATCGAATGCTCGCGCGAGTTGACGCGGAAGCTGCAACCAGAATTAGTCCGCGAGATTGGTCACGCTCAATGCGCGCTCTGGAGGTTTACTTTCAAACTGGCCGACGGATTTCAGAGTCGCAGCCTGAAATGCCGTCCGCGCCCGAACTCGCCCCGCGCGTTCGAGTGATTGTGCTCAGCCCACCGCGAGAAGAGTTGTACGCGCGAATAGACAAACGAGCCGAAGAAATGTTCACGGGCGGATTGATCGAGGAAGTTGAGTCACTGATCGCTTCAGGCATTCCTGCGACGGCGAAGGCGTTTCAAGCCCACGGCTACCGGCGCGTCGTCGAGTACTTGCAACGCAAGCGCACCCGTGAAGACGCGCTCAGCCAGATGAAGCTCGACACCAGGCACTACGCAAAGCGCCAGCTCACCTGGTGGCGAGCGTGGCCGGGAGTGAAGTGGATCGATCGATTCGGAGACGAACCCGAAGCTTTCGAAGCAGCGAACGAGTATCTGGCCGGGATGTAGGGACCATTAGCTCACTGCAACACGATGTCGGCGATCTGCCTCGACAAGCTCGCCAGGCCGCTGCCGATGTTTTCCAGATTCGTCATCAACACTATGGCCAATCCCTTTTCAGGAACCGTGTACAGAAACGTGCTCACCCGTTGTTGAGCACCGCCGTGATGCACCTCTTTCATTCCGTTCCGTTCGCTTACCCCCCAGCCCAAACCGTATCCAGTCGTCTTACCGTCGCGCGTCTTTAGCGAAGTCCACATCAGATCGAGCGTCTGTTTCTTAACCAGCACTTCCGTCTGCATAGCTATCGCGAACCTCGCGAGGTCTTCAACCGTTGAGATGAAACCGCCTCCGGGAATTTTATAGCTGGTGTCGGCCAGCCCTGAGTTTTGCAATTCCCCGCCGGGGGTCTTAACGTAGCCCTGGGCGCGATTCGGGATGATGTCTGAAACGTTGTCCACTCGAATGCGATCCATCCCAGCCGGCTTGAACACGTTGTCGCGAACATACTCTTCGAACCTCACTCCCGATGCGCCCTCAACCACGCAGCCAAGCACCGCGTACCCGTGAGTCGTGTAGCTGTACTTCGTTCCTGGCTCGAAGAGCAGCGGGTCATCCTTGAACATCTCCAATCCCTCGAGAACGCCGTTGTAGTGACGAGTGCTTGCGAACTCCTCCCCTTTGTAGTGGCGAACTCCGCTCAAGTGGCCGAGCAATTCGCGCACGGTGACCGGCCATTGCTTTTTCGGAAACGCGGGGCAGTACTTCTGGATCGGCGCGTCAAGATCGAGCTTGCCGCGCTCGACCAGCTGCATCACTGCCGCCGCCGTGATCGGCTTGGATATCGAGCCAAGCCGGTAAGCGGTCATCGCTTTCGCGGGAACGAAGTTTTCCACGTCTGCCAACCCATAACCATTCGACCATTGCAGCTTGTGATCGACCACCACAGCGACAGAGAGTCCGGGTATTCCCAGCCGTGACATCTGGGCCGATATCGCTTTCTCGATCCGTTCATGTTTGTCAGCCCCAAGACCTGGCCTCGTCTGAGCTTGCGTCGCGACTGCTAGAGGAATCAGAACTGCAATCGACCAATGGATGCGTGTGATTTTGTAGCGCATAGGGATTTCTCCGGAACATGCGGGCACGCACGAAGTTATGGCTTACGGTCGGGACTGTCAAGCGTCGCCGAGTATCGAATCGTTGCGTCCTTGGTTTGTAGATCACGCAGATTGTACAGATTGACCGTAAAGTAGGCCACTATTGAGATGCGTATCCCGATTCAATACATAGGTGACGTGGGCTGTATGAAAGAAAGACAGCGAGGCGTGGCTGTGGTGAGCCAAGCTGACGCTGAATGTGCCGCATTACGCGCTCCGATGATCGGCATCGAAAGCAACTGATCATGGCACCATCGTTGCGCTGAAGTGGGGGATGGATTATCGAAGGAGGTAGTTTATGGCGACGTTGGTGACTGGATTATTCAAAGCTCGATCGAGCGCCGAGCGTGCGGTGGAAGATTTGGTTGCGCATGGCTGGTCGCGAGACGACGTAAGTTTGTTGATGAGCGATGCGACGCAAGGGCGTGAGTTCGGGCTAGCGATGGCGACGAAAGCGCCCGAAGGCGCGGCAACGGGCGGCACGATTGGTGGCGTGATCGGCGCGATTGCGGCCGGATTGGTCGCCACAGGAGTAGTAACAGTGCCCGGCCTTGGATTGGTCGCCGCGGGGCCCGTCGTTGCGGTGCTTGCAGGACTCGGCGCAGGCGCGGCGGCTGGCGGAGTGACCGGCGCGTTGAT
>DATFWM010000184.1:0-2655 GCA_035259295.1 Blastocatellia bacterium
GGCGCCGAAGTTAGCCGACTCTTCACCGACGGCAAACGTGCTCGCCAGACGCGGCTCTTCTTGCGCGGTGTTCTTCTTTTCGGTTTGAGGCGCTGGCGCGGCCGCGCGAGCGATGCCGAAGATGTCGATTGACACTTGCCCGTCGCGCAAAAAGTCTTGAGTCACTTTCAACTGCTCGTCGTCGTGATTCACGAACGGCAGAGCGGTGTTCGCGCCAGGGAAGCGATGCGAGTGCACTTTGCCGTCACGCGCCGCCGGGTCTTTCGAAGCGATTAGAGGCATATGGCAATCGGCGCACTTCTGGGGCTTGGGCGGATAGTAAAACGACCGCGCGCCTTCACCGGAAACACCAGACGCTTGCCAGTTATCGTACTCGTTGAAGCCGCGAAACCAGCGATAATTGTTGACTGGCACGTCCAGGTGAACTTTGTGACAGGTCGAACAGAACTCCGGCGTCTGCGTTGTGTGGAAGCTCTTCAAAAAAGTTTCGCGATGCGGTTGTGGATCGATGCGGAGCAAGTAGTCGTGAGCCCACTTGAGCAGTTTGTCATCGCTGGTCGCCAGATCGTGCAGCGGAGGATACTCGATGGTGAAGTCACCCTGCCCCATCGTGCTCTTGACGTGGACTATCGAGTGGCAAGACGTGCAGCCCAATCCGTTTTGCGCTTCGGGAGTATCGATCTGTTCTTTTATTGGGCGATCAAACCGCCCGTTGAAGAACACCGCGTGATCGTGACAGCCTGCGCACCATTTCGAAGGGCGGGTGCCGATTACATCCTGCATGTACTCGATCGATTTTCTGTACCACTGATTGTTGAACGACCCGAAATGATGCGCCGACGAATTCCATTGATCGTAGATGTCTTTGTGACAGCGAGCGCACTCTTTGCTGGTCATGAAAAATGTAGAGGGGATCGTTCCACCGACGTTTGTTTCGGCCGATGATGGGAAGAACGGGCTGTTGGGCCCCGCGCCTTCGCTTTCCATTGCCAGCGGAACGTTGTCCGGATTAACGACGCGGGTCCGCGCCTCTTTCGCGTATCGGTTAAAAGCCGTCGAAGCTACCGGAAAGATAAACACCAAACAGGCGATGGCTACATAGACGACCGGCCTTTGTCGGGAAGCCGAATAGTTTCGCGCGGCCTTCAGGAGAACGAGCAGCAGAGGAATTGATCCGGCTACGGCGAACGCGATGTGAGTGTAAAGCGCCCAGCGGTATGGACGAGTCGCGCCAAAGCGCATGATAAAAAGGCCGAGTGCAAGGCTGACGGCAAGCAACAGAACCGCGATTCTCAGTAGCACGGAGAACCGCCTGAAGCTACGGACCGCGTATGGCACGAACGCGATCGTGAGCGCGGTTCCCAGCACTAGATGAAGGCCGACATTTCCGAAGTAGAAGAGCGTTGGATCAGCGTAGGCAGCCAAGTACGAGCTGTTGACTAACAAGACGAGGTACCCAATTACCAGAAGTCTTGAGACCGTCTTCGGAGCTTGTTGCTTGCTCATTCTGAACTCCGCGCATGTACGGAGCCTTCCGTGGCTGCCTTACAGATCACTTCGCCGCAATGGTGACGTAGCTCCGCTCGGCGTAGAGGCGAAGCGCGCCGCCTTCGATGGACATCATCAGCGGTCGAGGCCGACGCATCGCCGTATCCTTCGACGCGTTCACCGACATCAACTCCTTGCCGCCGACGTCAAAGACATTGAACTTTCCATCTTCGGAGAAACCGAAACCGTACGCGCCCGCGCTCAGCTCCTTTCCGCCGACGCTCACCTTCGAGTCGGTGATCAAAAAGCCTTGGTATTTCGCACGCACTTCGGTCGAGTAGCCAGACGTGTCGACCAATCCCGCGATGGCGTAACGCTTGGATCCAAACCGCGCGGCCGCGGCGTTTCGCATTTGAGTCGGCGCGCTCTGGCCCTCGAAGTAAAATCCCAGCGGCACAACGCGAGTCAGTTCGGCGCCGCTGAGCACGACGGGCGTTTCTTGCGCGGTCGCGACTGACACAGAGACGGTCATTAGAACGATCGCTAAAATGAAGAGATGCGTTCGCGTTCTCATAGGTTTCTCCAATCCGGGTGAGTGGCTTACAAAGAGTACATCAACGCCGAGACGAGTGAAAGCCTCGCTTTGCATCTTCGATCAACTCGTTGTTGCGTTCGTACGAGAGAGGGTCTTGGTTTCCTTCGCCGAGTCTCGGCGGATAGATGTGTGCCGAATAGACCGGATAAGCCTCAGTTCGCAAGTGCGCGAGCATATGATGCCCTCGCCGAGTTTCGCGCTCATGACGTAGCGCGGTGACATCAATTGGCGCGACCACGATTCTTTCGCCCGAGCCGGGCGATGCTTGCGCGAGCAACCTGCCATCGTAATCGACTACCTGACTGCCGCCCGGCCACGAATACGGCGGGTACATTTTCAAGCTGGCGCCCTGGTTCGCCGCTACAACGTAAGCGATGTTCTCGATCGCGCGGCATCGATTCACCACCGTCCACCAGTCCATTGGCTCGGTCGCGCCCCAGGGATCCATGTAAGCTGAAACACGAACAAGCACTTCGGCGCCGTTCATCGCAAGTTGGCGAATCGCTTCTGGGAACAACCAATCGTAACAAATCGCGCAGCCGATGCGTCCGATCGGCGTGTCGGCTACCGGA
>DATFWM010000185.1:0-4688 GCA_035259295.1 Blastocatellia bacterium
TTCCGGGAAAGAAGTGTTCTGCTTGATGGCTGCCAGTGATTATGACGCATTGAAAGAGAAACTTCCGCCGACAACGCGGGTGCTTGCCAGTTATCCGATATTTAAAGTAAAGTTAAAACGCATTCTTGATCGAGTCGAGCCTCCTCAAGTAGTGCTGATCACCAACAAGAGCGGAACAAACGTCTCGCGATGAGAAAGAGCGTCTTACTGTTTTTAAAGATCGTCTTCAGCGTCGGCATTCTGGTTTACATCTTCACCAGAGTCGTGCGAATAGGCGATCTGTGGGCCAACCTGAAAGAAGTCGATGTTTCTTATATTGTCGCAGCGATCGTCGTCTATCTTTTGGTTCAAACGGTCAGTGCCTATCGCTGGTACCTTTTGCTGAAGCCGCTCGAAATACGGATGAGCTTTCAGAGAACTCTGGCGCTCTATTATCTGGGAATGTATTTCAACTTCTTCTTGCCTTCCGCGATAGGAGGGGACGTCGTCAAAGTCTATTATCTCAACAAGGAGACTCGCAGACTGAGTGCGTCCACTGCGTCTGTGTTTGTTGATCGAGACATCGGCATGGGGGGGTTGTTGCTGGCAGCGACCGCCGTTGCCGCTTACGGACGAACGCGTATCCCGCCTGAGAGCGGAGTGCTGTTGGCCCCCTTATTTGCCCTGATCGGGTTCATTTTCGTCGCAGCGAACCTCGCTCTGTTCTATCGTCCAACTTACAATCTGCTTCATCGGGCGTTGAGCTTGTTCAGAATGAAGAAGGCCGACGAGAAAGTAGAACGGCTTTTCGGTTCGGTCAATTCATATCGCGGTAAGTGGCGCTTGATGGTCGTTACACTTTTGATTTCGCTCGGGGTTCAAATTGGATGCGCGGTTGTGAACATGCTTGCAGCCAACTCGATCGGCCTGCGCACGCAGCACGGCTGGATAGACTACATGGTGTTTATCCCGGCGATCGGGCTTATTGGAATGATCCCGCTGTCGGTGAATGGCGCGGGCTGGCGCGAGGCGTCTTACATACTGCTCTTTCAATCGGTCGGCGCCGAAGCTCACCAGGCCGCGACGCTGGCGTTGCTTTGGTTGTGCGTAATTGTCTTGACCAGCTTGCCAGGCGGAGTAGTGTATATTACGCGTGGAGCGGGAAAGAGTACGCACATGACTGACAGCTCGATGCTCGCGGAGGCTCGGACGCTGCCGGAAGAAAAACCGATGTCGACCGTATGACGCAATCATAGCGAAGGCAAACCGGCAGGATTAGGGAAGCAATGAAGTACACTCGGTTGATTGGGTTCGGTCTGATCGCGTTGTTGGCCCCAGGCATATCGCCAGCGCAGGAACACAAGAAGCGCCCCAAGAACGTCACGGAGAGGGAGCCAACCGACCTTAATAAACGCCCGACGATAGCCGGCTCCGGGGCCAGCTTTCACATCGGCCCGATCGCAGGCATCGGACAATTTACCGTTACGCTTACCGACGGTAGCGGCAAGGTCGTTACGGGAATGTTCACTCCTACTCAGATCGAAGTCTTTGAAGCGGTGCTTGTTGCGGCGAAGGCGTTCGCGCTCACGGATGAAAAAGTCGGTTACGGATCCCCGATCATCACCCGTCTCATGGATCAGCACGAGTGGTCGCTCTTCGTCGACGTGGCCAAGGTGGGCAACACCAGCAAATTCTACGTATCATTAGTCACGCCCAACGGCAAGCTCACCGCGGAAGCCGGCGAGATAACACGCGGCAGTAAGGAGCAGTCAGCGCTGCTTCTGGACGTTCTTACCCAGGTGCAAGAGGCAAGGGCTATCCTTAAGCCACCAAGGTGAGTCAGCCGTTGGCGGGTTGGGCGCGGCTGAATATCAGATTCTGAACTGTCTCAACAAAAGCCTCGAAGTCAAATGGCTTCGCCGCGGCGGCATCCGCTCCAGCTTCGATGGCCTCGCGCGCCGCTTCACCTCCGAAAGCTGTGACTACAAGAATCGCTGTCCGGTCGAATAAACTTTGTAGTCGCACTTTTTTCAACAAGTCGATTCCGTCCATTCCCGGCATGTTGATATCGGTGATTATCAGGTCGGGCATCTGCGACATCGCCGCGGCATAGGCGCTTTCGCCGTCCGGTGCGGAAGAAACCTCATAACCGCTCATGCGAAGCAGCTTGGCAAGTATCTCTCGCGAATCTTCGTTGTCCTCGACAACGAGGATCTTGCCACGTCCAGCCTTGTGGGTCGCCTTCGGTCTCTTCATCGCAGCTCTTCCTCAACTCGTGCTTCTTAACCCGCCTTTCGACACCGCGAAAAAAACAACCGCTGGGGGTATTTGGAAGAAACGTATCACTGGAGCGACTCTGCTCAAATGAAAAAGAGGGAGTTTCCCTGGAAACCCCCTCTCCCTCAAACAACCGTCTCTAGCTGCCACGCGTCTTGTATAAAAGTCGTTTCAATAAGCGAGCGTGCGAGCTGTGGACGCTTGTGAGTGTTCGAGATTAATATCCGAACTCGGTTTGGAATGACTACAACCACCGTGCCAAATCCGCTGGACCGCTCCCGTTGGCACTAAACTTCAATGATTACGGAAGAAACACGCGCAATTGCAATCTGTATAGCCCTTGCCTTAGCGCCCCTCAGAGCACATTAGTATCTCAACAGTGAGACAGGAATGAACCTAATCCGCCTGCAAGCGAGCGAGATCCGGCACCCAAAAGTCATAAGTTCGGTCGCCGGAAGAGCGCTGGATCCGGACCAACCCAAGCCCTGGCAGTGATTCCAAGTCGTGACCGAGGTAAGTGAAATGCGGCAAGTCAGCCGGAACTGTCCGGTACCAACCGTGTCGTACGAGCGCTTCCTCAACCAGCGGGTCCTCGTACTCGGCAACGTCAAAGGCCAACAGCGACAGATGTTGAGAAGCTCCGGGAGCCGCCACCGAATAGAGAATGGACTTGTCAAAGAATGTCCCGAAGAACAGATGATCTGTCTGTTCCAATTCGAGTATCTCCTCGACCTGTTTTGCGAGCGGCAGCTGAAGAATTGCCTGGGCACGTTCGGCGGTGATGCGTTCACGGCTCCGCCAATGTTCAAGCCCGCGCGACACGTTTCGTGTCCACAGCTTCTCCGTATCTTGATAAGAGCGGCGTCCTGCATCAATTCCTCGCGAGCTGAAGCTGCCGCCGTTTTCTTTGATCTCGCAAGCGGCTGACACAAGCGCACCAAGCGCCTCGCTTTGAAGCTCGATACAGTGCTCCCCGAAAACCGCGCAAGCTACCGTCAGCGAAGATTGAAACCTTTCAACCTCTTCGGCGTCTGAGAAAACAATCTCCGGCGGCGGCGTCGCCGTGGTTACGAAGATCGCGCCGTATTCGGCAAATAACCGCTTCTCGACCGGAGAGGATAGCTTGGACGCGATGTTATGTAACAAGCTCGCCATGGTTCTACGCAGGCACTCGCTTTTTACCGTATCACCACAGCGTGCGCCGTTCAAAGACGACTCAGGTGAACGGGCAAAACTATTGACACTGTTTTTCGGCTAACTTACCATCGAGACAGATTGGCGACGCCCCTGCTGTCGTTGCCCCTCCCAAGCAGCGGTTCCTCAGTTTGCCCCTTGACTCATCCCATCACCCACGACTTAGCCGTGGTTTGCAGGAGCACTCGATTAATGGCCCGACTCGTCCTTCGCATAGTCCCAATTTTGTTGCTTGTTTCTTTTTTCATCTCGATCGGTAAGCGTTCCGCGCATTCCGACTCTAATGTCTTGCACGCAACGCGCCAGTCCTTTGACGCTTCGTACCGAAGCCGTTCGTCAAATCACAAAGTGCTGGTTCAAGAGACCGACCGCGAGTTGCGCGAGTCGCTCATCTCCGAAGGGGCCTCGATAATCGAAGATTACGGCGCGTTTGTTCTGATGAGCGCGCCGGCCGCAGCTGCAGAGCGTGTCAGCGCGCGGCCTGACTCAGGATCTGGCGTTCGAGACGATATGAACGTTCTATTACTTCGCGCCGGTGCTTTGGATACAAGCGAAGAGCATGCTTCCGCCAACTCGCTCGCCGAGTCATCTTCTGCGGATGAGGGTCTCTACCTGGTGCAATTCGTCGGGCCGATCAAGAAGCGATGGGTCAACCAGCTAGCCTCGGCAACTGAAATCATATCTTACATTCCAAACAACGCGTATCTCGTTCGTGCCAACCGGCAAAGCCTCAGAGAGATCGATAGACTCAGGAACAAAGAGCAAAGTTCCATTCAATGGGCCGGACCGTTCAAGCCCGGCTACAAAATCGCTCCCGAGATCGCGCGCGACTCAAACGAAGAGCTCAACGTTACCGTGCAACTTGCGTCTGGCATCAACACCGCCAACGAGATCGAAGACTTGATCCTGCGTTCGTCAGCTTCGATGACCGCGCCGCCAACGACCGTGATGAATTACACCAATGTCCGAATCAAGATCCGCGTGCAGATGCTCGACGCTGTCGCGCGAATTAGCAACGTCGTCTGGATCGAGCCCTGGCAGGAGCCCGCCCTCCAGGATGAGAAGCAAGGGTTGATCGTCGCAGGAAAGCTCACCGGAGCCGAGACTTCCGCTTCGAGTTACCTTGCATGGCTTCAGTCGAAGGGGATCACTTCGACCCCCGATTTCATAGTGGACGTGGCAGACACCGGGATCGATCGCGGCGTCCTCGATCCTCAAGTGCTGCACAAGGATTTTCT